>JAGLPR010000389.1 GCA_023137255.1 Bacteroidales bacterium
GCGTTACAATCTCCTCATTGGAGCTCAGCAAAAGGTTATGAAAGGTCACACCTGTGGAGGGGTTCAATCCCGGCCCCACCGGTTCAGTCTCAAAAATCACCCGGTAAATATCCCTGTCGATACGCCGAACCTCCTGCATCACAGTATCCACTACCTGCTTTCTCACACTGAGTTCTTCATACTGCTCAAGCAACATCCTGTTCTCATTCCTGATATGCCTCTCACGCGGAGAGTCGAAAAACAGCGAATAGACCACATTCAGCAATACCGCTATGACCACGACGGCGGCCACATAGACAACAATGCGCCAGATGCGGGCATTCAAGCTGTCATCCAACCTGTCATAATTCAGGTCTTCAGGATTGAATTTATACTGTGATTTTGCCATTCACACAAAATTGAACAAACAATTTTGTGCAAAAATAGAAATTATTTTTGGCTCATGGCATTTGGCTGGTAAGGAGTTGCTGACAAATTGGCCTTGGAAGCTAACAGCGTGTACTCACCGGCTGAAAGATTTTCGTAAAAGAAATACATCGGGTTGACGGGCCGTCCGTCTTTCCGGATCTCGTAATGAAGGTGTGGCCCGGTAGATCTCCCGGTGTTACCCAGGGTTCCCACAACTTCTCCACGCTTTATTTTCTGTCCTATCTCCACCTGAATATCCTGTAGGTGAGCGTACTTGGATGTAAAGCCATATCCGTGGTCCACCACCACCTCTTTACCATAACCAAACCTGCTGAACCGTGCGATAATTACAGTTCCCTCTCCAGTACAGTGAATATCGAGACCATAGGGACCGGCCAGGTCGATTCCGTGATGAGCGGTACGTCTTTTGGTAAACGGATCGTGCCGGAATCCGTAGCTGGAAGTGAGCCAGGTCGGATCGCCAGGAGAAATGGGATTAATAGAAGGTTTACAGGCCAGGAAGTGCTGGTTGTTCACTGCCTCCTCATACACACTCTCAAGACTGTTGGACTGGATCCTTACTTTGTTGGAGATCTTATCAATCCTGTGGGAAACATCAAGTACCAGTCCCGGATCCCTCATATTTTTCAGGAGAACATCCCGCTCTGAACCCCCGGTACCCACTCCGCGAATAGAAGACGGAACCGGTTCAAGACTGAGGATGGCACGGTAAAACCGGTCGTCCCGGTTCCTTAGTTCAGCAAGCTGCGATTCGACCTCCTGCAATTCTGTATTCAGGATTTCATATTCTGAGCGAAGGGTGCTGTTCTGCTTCTCATAAATAATTTGACGAGGAGTGGGATAAAAACGTTCAAAACCAAATCTCATCAAAATTGCAAGCGCAATCAGCCCAACACTAAAACCCACCAAAAAACGCATTCGTTGGCTGGGGGCTAGCCTAACTCGCTCATAACGAAGGGTTTCGGGATTAATATGATACTTTCTTCCAAACATCCACACATTTCTGGGGGCTAAAAATAAAAAATGATGCTTAATAACCCAACTATTAGTCAAATAAATTATTATTGCCTTATGAGATTTTTTACGAAATTTGCCCTCCCGGGTTACCTTTTTTTTATTTAACACATCATATACACATGACATCACAGGAGATCAGGCAATCATTTCTGGAATTTTTTAAGGAGAAACAGCACCTCATTCTCCCTTCTGCTCCCATGGTGCTTCACAACGATCCCACATTAATGTTTACCAATGCGGGAATGAACCAGTTCAAGGACTATTTCCTGGGGACCCGGAAGCCTTCTCAGCGACGGGTGACCGATACCCAGAAGTGTTTGCGGGTGACCGGGAAACACAACGACCTGGAAGAGGTGGGTCACGATACTTACCACCACACCATGTTCGAAATGCTCGGTAACTGGTCCTTTGGAGACTACTTTAAGAAGGAGGCGATCCAGTGGGCATGGGAGTTCCTTACCGACCGGGTAAAACTCAATCCCGACCAGATTTATGTGACAGTTTTTGAGGGCGATCCCAAAGACGGGGTGGAACGCGACCAGGAGGCTTATGACTACTGGAAAGAGGTGCTGCCTCCCTACCGAATCCTGGACGGATCTAAAAAAGAAAACTTCTGGGAGATGGGCGAGACCGGTCCCTGCGGACCCTGTTCGGAGATTCATCTGGATCTGAGAGACGAGGCCGACCGGAAGAGAGTCCCCGGTGCCGACCTGGTAAACCGCGACCATCCCCTGGTGATCGAGATATGGAACCTGGTGTTTATCCAGTTCAACCGAAAGTCGGGCGGAGAGCTGGAAACCCTTCCGGAGAAGCATGTGGATACCGGGATGGGATTTGAACGCCTCTGCATGGCACTTCAGCAAAAGAAATCCAATTACGATACCGACGTATTCCAGCCCATCATCCAGGAGATTGCCTTACTCTCCAACCTCAGGTACGGGGCGGACCACTCCTCCGATGTGGCCATGCGGGTGGTGGCCGACCACCTTCGCGCCATCTCATTCTCCATTGCTGACGGACAGCTGCCCTCTAACAACAAGGCAGGTTATGTGATCCGCCGGATCCTCCGGAGGGCGGTCCGTTATGGGTTTACCTACCTGGATCAGAAAGAGCCGTTTATCCATGCCCTGGTCCCTGTGCTGGCAAAGACCATGAGTGGCGCTTTCCCCGAACTGGAAGCGCAGCAGGACCTTATTCAGCGGGTGATGAAAGAGGAGGAGCAGTCGTTCCTCTCCACCCTTGATACCGGGATGCGTCTGCTTGATCAGCTGGCGGAAAAAGCAAAAGAGGAGAAGAGCACGATCATCCATGGAAAAGAGGCTTTTATCCTGTACGATACTTTTGGATTCCCGCTCGACCTGACCGAACTGATCCTTTCGGAACAGGGTATGAAAGTGAACCGGGAGGAGTTCCAGACAGAAATGGATAAGCAGAAAAACCGCTCCAGAAAAGCAGCCGAGACCGAATCGGGCGACTGGACCGTGTTGATGGATGACGATACCGAGGAGTTTGTGGGCTATGAATGGCTCAATACAGAGGTAAAAATCACCCGGTTCAGGAAGGTGGTGACTAAAAAACGGGAACTGTACCACCTGGTGTTTAACCTGACTCCGTTCTATGCAGAGAGCGGCGGACAAATAGGTGACCGGGGAATCATCGAAAATGATACGGAAAAAGTGGAGATCATCGATACCCGCAAGGAGAACGACCTGATCATCCATGTAGCAAAGAAACTTCCGTCAGACACGGCTGCTACATTTACCGCAAAGGTGAACGGCGACCGAAGGATTCGTACCGCCAACAACCACACAGCTACCCACCTGATGCACCATGCATTGCGACAGGTGCTGGGCGACCATGTGGAACAGAA
>JAGLPR010000039.1 GCA_023137255.1 Bacteroidales bacterium
AATTCCAGTTCATACATGATATAGGCCCCGGGGAAATAGGCGATGGGCAGGTTTTTCCTGAGTTGTTCAATCAGCCGTTTCCGGTCATCTATGGCCAGGTGGGAGCTGCCGGTTAACTGCAGCAAGGCCAGGTTCCAGTCGGTAAAGAACTGTGGACTCAGGTCCACCTTATTCAGGGGGGTGGGTTGTACGATCTCGATGTAGAGCAGGTTGATCAGCCCGGTCAGCTCCTGGAAAGTATAATCCTGGTATGGATAGTGGTGCTTATTACGATGCCGGTACGACATAGAGTGGTCATGCTGAACCGTGCATTCACCCTCTCTGTACTCAAAAAGTGTTTCCACCGCATTATAAAACCGGTGGATGATCTTCTCCGGGATATACCCGGCATCCGGATCGTTGCTGATAATGGCACCAGAGAAGTGAAATGCCATGCCACGGATGCGTTGTTGTTCCACCCGAAAAAAGCTTGGATCGATCAGCGATTTCAGCATGAACATAAACGATAGTTTTGAAAAACCAGCCAGGTACTGCCTGTGTCTGGTATCCAGCAATGCTTCCAGGTGTTCGTTAGAGACGTTTATCATCTCCCGGTAATCGTCCAGGCTCTCTTTGACATTTCTCAGGTTTTTCTCATCTCCCCTGAGCTGATCAAACAAGCGGTGCATGATCTGGAAGATATTGTCATTGAGCGAATCGAGACTGTACCGCTTGTTCACCACCCTCCGGTTGTGCCTCACTTCGTCGGTATAGTGGTGGGGGAAAAATACCCTATCGATGATTCGCAGAACCAAGTTGTCGGAAATGCGCTTTCCTTTAAACTCCAGAACTTTCAACCGATCCCTCTCGCCCAAGTGTTCACCGATCACCTCCGAATAGACCGTTTCGGGCTCATACCGTCTGCAGAAAATGGGTGTGCCGCAGGCAGTAGCTTCAATGATCGGCAGTCCGCGGCCCTCTGTCTTGCTGGGCAGCAATACCAGTGAAGATATGTTGTAAAGTTCGGCAATGCCCGCCGGATGGGTAAATCGTTCCTTGAAAGAGTCCCGGTCCAGCTCTCCAAACAGGAGCGCCAGATAGATCCTGTCTTTCATTTCAGGGGCTGCTTCATTCAACAGGGCTTCGAATTTTTCTATCAGCTTTTTATAATAGCCATAGTGGCTTGCAGCTATGGGCCCTGTGATCAGCAGGGTCATTTTCAAGTGTGAGGTTTTTTTGAACCTCATAACCATCTCCTCTTCCTGGAACATTTTTAACAGCAGGTTAAAAGAGGTTTCAATCCTTTTCCTTGAGATGATCCGGGTAGGTTGCAGAAGGATGATGTTCTCTCCGATAAACCTGTCCACAGCAACAGTCCTCGCTCCAATCAGGATGGGCCTCGGGTTTTTCTCTCTCACCAGTCCGCCCGTCAGGACATCCTTCGCCGAATAGCTGACCAGCTTTGGCTGATACCTGGAGAGAATTTTCTCCAGCTGAAGAAAAGTGTTAATGTTTTTACGTTTATCGCTTTTTGAGTATTGTGTGGTGTCTACGGCTGTTCCTATTTCCATCACGTTGGCAGGGTTGTGGCCGTTAAGCCTGACCAGGTGTTCGGACTGCCCCCTGTTTATGTTCACATTGATCCAGCTGCGCGATTGCCACGGGTACAACATCTCTATGACCGAAAAGAACTCCCCCAGCTGACAGTTGGTAAAAAAGAAATCTCTGGGTCCGTGTTTGGACCCCTCTCTCTCCCTGTCCGAACTACACATCCCTTCCTCCCAGAAGAAATCATGATTGTTGTTGATCACAGGGATTTTCAGGAATTCAGATAACAAAACGGTGGCCAGGGCAAACGCCACGTTCCCCGGATTGGAACAAACATTGATCACATAGAGGAGGTTGATCCCCTGATCTTCAATGTAGCTCCCCAGCTTTTCTATGATGACCAGGGTCTGTCTCCATAGTTTTCTGATCAGTTCGTTGTAAACACCGCTTCCCCTTTCAAGTTTGGTGAAATAGAAATCGCGGTAGAGCTCCCAGTCATTAAACCCGGTCAGCTCTGGGATTACTTTTTGTTTGTAATCCATATGGATAAACGGGGCGGTTTTGGAGTGAATCTCTCCCGCGATGTAGTGCACCGGAATCCCTGGTATATTGCGCCTTATCAGGGAAGCATATTTATCCACTTCCACAGTTACCCCGTCCACCATATAATGAAAAGTGAGAAATGCAATCCCCCCGGTTCTTAACTCTTCCTTAAAATCATCATACGATCCGTCTAGTTTAATATGAGGATAGGGTTGCTCTTCCTTAAGCTTGTCCAGGAAAAGCCCCAGATCAAACCATGTATCAATGGTCTCCCCTTTCAGGAAAGTAAGAAGTTCATCAAGTTTCATTTCAAAATATTTATCATATTTGTGCTGGCCCAAATGCCATGCTCATATGCTAAGTTACGTGTTCCAATATAAATTTTCCCTTTTTTTGGTCATGGCCATTGCCTTGTTAAGCCTTATTCCCGGTGATAACGTGCCGGGTTCTTTCCTGTTTTCAATACCTCATTTTGATAAAATCATTCATTTTTCCATGTATGCAGCTCTTGGTTTTGTTGCTCTGGCTGAGGACCGTCATGAGCATCCCCGTCTGGGTTTTCATATGATCCTGCTGTTTTCCATTTTTGCCCTGAGTGCATTGATTGAAATCTTGCAGGCCACCGTGATTGCTGCCCGTTCGGCAGAATGGTTCGATTTGATGGCAAATTTTTTAGGGCTGATTGGTGGGTATATAGCCCATCGGGTAATCGGGGGGTGGAAAATTTTCAGATTCCTTAGATCCTGACCCTCTCCCTGTCTTCTCTGAATTCCGACACCAGGTCGGCAATGGTCTCTGTAGCAAACACCCTTCTCATTTCATTCCACAGCGGCGCCATTTTATGATGCATGCTACATGGATTGTCGTTGCTACACGAGGTGTTCCTGATCACACAGGTTTCAAATGAATCTTTTCCGTCAATCACATCAATCACCTCCAATAAGGTAATATCTATGGCGGATCCCTTCAGATAAAAGCCTCCGTGTGGTCCCTTGCTTGAACTCAGAAAATTGTGCTTTACCAGCACCTGCAGAATCTTGCCCAGAAACGGAGAGGGAATATCAAGTTCTCCTGAAATCTCCTTGATACCCACCTTTTTTTCAGGAGTTGAGTAGAGCTCCAGGTAGATCAATGCCCTGATGGCATATTTGCTCGTATTGGATAACACTTATATGGTTTTTATCGGTATTTTTTCGATTCTCTTCACATGCCTTCCACCTTCAAAATCTGTCTCCAGGAAAGCATCAATAATCTCTTTGACCGTCTCCATGTCCACAAATCTTGCGGGAATTGAACATATGTTTGCGTCATTGTGACTCCTGGCAAGCATGCTGATCTCTCTGTTCCAACATAGTGCCCCCCTTATCCCCTGGCGCTTATTGGTCACCATATTTATCCCGTTTCCGCTTCCACATAGGGAGATTCCCAGCGTACACCTCCCCGATTCAACTGCCTCGGCAAGAGGGTGTCCGAAGTCCGGATAATCCACAACCTCTTCTGAATCTGTTCCAAAATCCTTAACCCTGTACCCTTTCTTTTCCAGGTACTCTTTCATGGACAACTTCATGTGGTAGCCGGCATGGTCCGAAGCAATTGCCAGTATTTCTTTCATTATTCTACTTTTTTAACAATTCTGTAGTTCATTTGTTGTTCATTGATTTTAATAATCACCCCTCTCTCTGGCCGTTGCCCTCCTCCTTTGGAAACATGCTAATTTTACCATGAAAGATAAACAGATTGTCAACAGTCATTATCTTTGCTACTGGATTCCTTTTATTAAATCCACCCGGTTTCAACAACTGTTGATTGAGAATGTAACATACCTCTATTCAAAACTTAACACTTGTTCCGGTTGTTAATATAGTGTGTTTATTATTTCAATAATGGAATATGCAAAGATACTTTCACTTTTTTTAAAACAGAATCAACCGCCTATCATCATCAT
>JAGLPR010000390.1 GCA_023137255.1 Bacteroidales bacterium
GGTTCATACTCGCAGTCTATGTGCGGTATATAGAAATCAAAAAAATTGTTGTTATGCACGAAGATGCGTTGCTCCCGGACCTGGCTGGCATAGAAGTAGCCCAGCACCACCGCCTCTTCTTGAACCACACTGTATATGTTCCCGGCAACCGATGCCGGTTGTTTCTCATACAGCCCCCCGGACTCAGCTGCCTGCTCATTCATCCGCTGCCAGTAATCATAGGCTTCCAGCGACAGGGATTGCTGCTGTACCTGCAGACTGTAAGTTACCTGCAGCCGGTCAGTTTCATTGGAGACGAAGTTCAGGGCCACCTTTCGCAATTCGTTGGAAGAGAGGTTCCGGGTACTCCCTGTATAGATGTGATCCAGTGGAAAGCTCTTCCAGCACTTATAAATCTCGCGACTAAAAAATTCTTCAGAATGATGAAAGGACCACTTGATCACATTCCCGAAAAGGGATGCCCAGTACTCCCAGGTTTCATTCACCCGCCAGATCATGTTCCGGGAATCGGAAAGCGATCCCGACATATCCAGGTAGAACTGAATACCGGGACGGCTAAACTCCGGATCGGAAGTTTCCATGTACTGGGACTCCCAGTAAAGGCTGTCAATTTCCGGACATGGAAGAATGGTATCGTAGGTGGACCTGTACTCCCCCCGGTCCGGGGTAAGCACATAGAGGCTCGCTGCATCGCCTACTTCCAGGAAAGAATCGGGGAGATCGGCGGAGTAAATGCCTTCACCCTCATCGCTATAATGGATCATGTTCCCGTCCTGGTCAGTCACGGTAACCACACAATACTCCATGCCCTGAAATTTGGGGGTGCGGTAGGGGGAAGACAGGGATACGGTAACGATGTGTCTCCCCGGGCTATCGCTGATCATCCCGCTGATCACCAGCACCTCCTGCGATTCCTCCAGCTCTGGTTCAAAAGGCTCCACGCAGGATGCACTCAGAAGGCACAGGGCCAGAAATATGTATAGCTTATTCACTGACATAGTTCCCAAGTTTCAGGTTCCAGGACACAGTAAAAATTGGCTGGGCAAAAATGGAGAGTTTGTATCCCTTAATGAACCCGTTCTCATTCTTAAAATAGACGGAATAGGCATTGTCTCTCCCTGTCACATTATACACCCCCAGCATCCAGAAGCTATGGAACATTTTGTGCTTCTTCAGGCTCCCTTCGATATTCATGGAGACATCGATGCGGAAGTAGTCCGGGAACCTGTATTTATTCCGGTCCGAGTAGTGGATGTAGGGGACCTCGTATTCGTAGTAAATAGAAACCGGGTAAGTCACCGGGCGGCCGGTCATATATACCAGGTTGGCAGAGAGACTGACGCGACGGCCACGCCGGTAATTGACCACCATGGAAATATTGTGGGGTCTGTCGTAAATAGACGGATAAGGCTTGCCCCCATTGATCTGTTCACCGCTCCCCGGCACATCTACCTGCATAAAGGAGCGGGACCAGGTGTAGGACATCCATCCATTAAGTTGCCCGGCGTTTTTACGGAGCATGGCCTCCGCCCCGTAGGCTTTCTGTTCCCCCTGTAAGGTCTCGCTTTCCACGTACGGACTCTCCGTGAAACTGGCCCCGTTGCGGTACTCCACAATATCGTGACCCCATTTCCGGTAGAGCTCCACAGATGCGCTAAGACCGGAACGTGGGAAGTCCTGGTAATACCCTGCAGAAAGCTGGTCCAGGTACTGGGGCCTGGTGTGGTAGTCAGACAGCTTCCATTGGTCCGTGGGCGCCATGGCAACAGTATTGCTCATAACAAACAGGTACTGGTATCCGCGGTTGTAGGAGAACTTCAGGGAAGAGTTGTCAGCCAGCAGGTACCTCAGGTTCAGGCGGGGTTCCAGTCCGGAATAGGCCCGGGAAACCTCTCCCCGGCCGATGTGCAGGGTGTCCAGGATGTTCTCCTCCACCGGGGGCATGCCCGGGGTGTAGGTCCGGATTTCGGACGGACCCATCGCCAGGAAGGTAGAAAAGCGCAATCCAGCGTAAACTTTCAAACGGGTTGACAGCGATATTTCATCGGCCAGATAGGCCGCAGTCTCCACCCCGTTTTCCAGGCCCAGGTCCAGCGGCTCCACCAATGAGCTCCCCCCATAGGGTTCGATGGTCCCACGGTCCAGACGGTAATAAATCGCACTGGCCCCGAAGCTCAGCTTGTGCTGTCCCAGTGACAACCAGTCAAAATCAGATTTCAGTTCGTAATGATTGATGTGATAGGGGTGTTCGTATCCTGCTGAGCTTATCTGCGTATTTCTGTTACTAAATTGGTAGCCGCTGTAAATAAGAGCCAGGTTCCCCGAAATCTGCTGATTGAAGCGATGATGCACATCCACAGCAGCACCCGAGTTGCCGTACTTAAATTCCTGGACCTGCCCCAGTTTGAACCTGTCCCTGCTCATGTAGCCGAATACCTTAAAGCGGGTTTTATCGCTGGCATTCAAGGTATAGACCCCGCTAACATCGTTGAATCCGGCTTCGCTGTTTCGGAGCAGGGGGTCTTCCATACGCTTCAGGATCCAATCCGAATAGGTGGATCGCAGGCTCAGTGCAAAGGAACTTTTTTCTTTACGGATGGGACCTTCAACCGCGGCATAAGCCGAAACCGAAGAGATCCCTCCCCGGGCCGCAAAGCGCTTCATGTTCCCCTGCCGGGCACGGACATCAAAAAAGGAAGCCAGCCTTCCCCCGTAGGAAGCCGGTAGGTTGCTTTTGTACAGGGTAAAGTCCCTGACAATTTCAGGGCTGAAGGAGGTGAAAAAGCCAAAAAGATGGGAGCTGTTGTACACGGGAACCTTGTTGATATAAATCATATTCTGATCCGCCCCGCTTCCGCGCACATTAAATCCGGCCGAGCCCTCCCCCACACTTTGCACCCCTGGCAGCAATTTTACCACATTCAGTATATCTCTTTCACCCATGACCAGGGGGACCTGTTTCAAAATGCTGTAATTGAGCCGTTCAAAACCCATCTGGCTCCCGCTCACATGGTCGTGCCTGCCGGCCCTGACAACCACTTCGTCCAGTGGGATCAGCCCCCGTATCATGCTCAGATCCATGTCACCGCCGGAATGCACTACCAGGGTGAAGTGAAGAGGCTCCATGCCCATGTTATTGCATTCCACATCGTAGCTTCCGGGCCGGACAAGCAGGCTGAAACGGCCCTCCGAATTGGTAGAAACCCCTGTTTCAAGAGCTCTGATATAAACAGTGGTGCCTATTAAGGGTTCCCCGCTTTCATCATCATGGATTTTCCCGGTGACCAGGACCTTTTTCCCCGGAGACGCCCTGTCCGCCGACCCCACATGGATCACCTCCGGGACCCTGACCCTTCTCCCGTTGATGTAATTCTGCTCGGCCGATGTAAGTTCCCCGTTGGCCGTTTCGGGCTTCACGGCTTCAGAACTAGTCGTACCTGCATATTCCGGTAAACCGGAGACCAGGGTGGAACTATGTGTAAGAAAAAGGTGGTTCCACTCGTCCAGGAAGTAGTTCAATCCAAGCGGCTCAAGGATGGAGTCCAGTACGGACCGAAGGGGAAGTCCGGAACCCGACAGGCTGACACGGATTTCCCTTACCCAGGACTCCCTGTAGAAAAAATTGACACCGGTTTGCTCTTCCACAGCTTCCGCAAACTCCTTAAAGCTGGCCTCTTCAAAGCGGCCATTGAAAGTGAGTACCTGCTCCTGGCCGGCCACACTCTGCAGGAATGCCAGTAAAAGCACCAGGTATATAAAGCGCATCCCGGTCATGGCCCCTCCCCCTCTTCGTACAGGCGGATCGTGGCAAGGACCATATCCGCAGTCTCCAGGATTGTGGCTTGATAAAAAAGGAACTTCTCCTTTTTAAGCAAGTCCCGAAACTCCTTTTGCCGCTCGCGGGGGAAAGCACGGACATAGGTCCTCCGATCGTCAAAAGTTGTCCATTCCTGCCCCAGTTGTATCCAGTATTTTCTTAGCGGCAGACTGAAGCTCTCCTGGGAAGACCCACCCCCTAACACATCTTTGGTCCACCCGACGTAACAGTTCGTACTTCCGGAGGTCAGCACCATATAATAAGCAGGTGCATCCTCCCCCAACTGCATACGCCTGAACTCATAACCTTCCAGGGAGAAGGCGGGCATCTGCTCAGGTACTGTGATCAACTGGTTCAGGTGGCCCCTCGGTGTCTGGTATTCGATCTCGACCTTCTGGGTCGACAGGTTGTAGCGTAGCCTGACCTGCTCATAGCACTGATCGTTGATACAGAGCGAACCGGTCCGGAACCTGCCCTCCATAAAATAAGGATTGCCATCAATGCGGATATACTGGTTGCTGAACTGGATCCCGTTGACCAGGACCTGGTCACTGCCGAAAGACCGGTCAACCAGCTCCCCGAAAGTAAGCTGAGCCACCAGGACAGCAGGCATCATAGACCCCAGGAAAACCAATAGTACAAATCTGCGCATAAGTGTTTCCCAAAATACCCAAAGTTCTTGAGTATTTCTAAACCAGCACAATTTACTCCAGGAAATATAGCGAAAAGTGAGCCCTAGTTCTACCTGCCGACGATGAATCCCCGGCAAACACATTTAGAATACAGGGTGCATATTTTAAACAATGTTTTCCTATATTAATTGAATGCTCACATTTAACCGGAAGAAGGGGTTCAGCTTTGGGATATAAACAATAGATGAACCAAGGCGAAGTCGAGCGGCTTTCTTTATAAAGAAGGAAATGGCTGTAAGACAATGAAGGAGTTATCAAGAATTCAACTTGTGGATAAAAAATACTCTGGCTGGTTCATGGCAGTAATTACCGAACACGGCAGATTTGTAAAAACAATTTCACAATTATATGCATCTCCCAAAATAGATAAGTGGAGGGAATGAATCATATAGGTCAAATAGTAAGGAATTGAATTATTGATATTTTGTACTGCTTGTTGTATTACTAACGAAATAGGCCCTGCAAATACTTGATTTACAGGACCTGTTTTCTACTCTGTCGGGGTAGTAGGATTCGAACTCCCGACCCCCTGCTCCTAAAGCACGTATAATATCTAGAATAGTGTGGAAAAACGCCGTGATCCCGGAGTGGGTTTTTAGAATTTATTTAAAGTAAGAGGGAAGAACTATTCTACTTTAGAAAACCTTAAATTGCATTCTGAAGCAACCTGGAATGCACCCCTCCCCGGGCGAAGGAATCATAATACATCCTAACCATCTAACAGCATGGCAAAATCTGATCCATACTATTTCGATCATTCTGCATCTGCGCCTCCTTATGAGGAGGCACTGGAGCAATTTAAATCTTATTCATTGAATTACCCGGCCAATCCTGCCTCTATCCATTCCTCTGGGAAGGAGGCCAGCCGGAAACTACTTGAGTTGAAAATGCGGTTCTGTGACCTGTTTGACTTTAAAGACGGCCACCTTCTGTTGTGCTCTTCAGCCACAGAGGCCAACAATACCATTATCGAAGGTCACAGGTTAAGATTCCCCAAGGGAAGAATATTGATAGCCGAGGATGTGCATGACTCCATCTGGTATGCTACCCGGAGACATAAGAACCATACGGATGTCTTTCCCCTAAAGGAAATGAAGGATCTTTCCCATGAGATTCTGGCCAGGACCATTAAGAGTGAGACTTCATTAATCTGCATCAACCAGGTATGTAACGAGACAGGGAGAATACATCCATTGAAAACCATTGCTGAATTCTGCCATTTAAGGAACATCCGGTTGCTGGTGGATGGGTCACAGGCTGTTGGACACATACCTGTTAGTCTGAATAACATACCGTGCGACTATTACAGTTTCTCGGCACATAAATTTGGGGGAACGCGTTCCATGGGGGGATTGCTTATTCGTGACAGGCAGTTTGAGCCGCTCCTTTCGGGAGGAAAGCAGGAATGGGAATTGCGTGCAGGAACCGAAAACCTGCCCGGTCTTGCAGCTGCCGTCACAGCATTAGAAATAGCTAATTCGAACCTGAGTGAAGAGACATCCCAATTCAATAATCTGAAAAACAGCCTGCTCCAGGGATTGAAAAGAAAATTGCCTCAAGTCCGGATCAATACTCCGGATCAATGCCGGCCCGGTTTCCT
>JAGLPR010000391.1 GCA_023137255.1 Bacteroidales bacterium
TGGAGCCGTTGTTTTTCCCAGTCCGGTAAAGATGTTATATCTGATAGCGTATGGTCAGTAATGTCGGCTGCCACTGCCGAAAGGTATGCGCGGATATTATTTTGCTCCTCAGTTTTTGGCTCCTCAGTTTTTGGTGCATCACTGTTACAGGACCATAAGACGAGAAAGATAAGACAGAAAGATGCAGGAAAGATGATTCTTTTCATAGCTGGCAGGGATTTCAGATAAAGAAAACAGCCCATTAAGTTTGACCTCATGAGCTGCTTTCTGTGAAACTAGTTATCTAAGTTAATTTACATATAAATCTAATAAGATTATTACTACTGAATATAGGGTGCATCCTGCTCAGGAACCGGATCGGGGTGCTCATGCGGAGCAAGGGGGTTGGTATCCCACCATATTTTTACAAGCATTCTGTCTTCGCCGCCAATCCGTGCCAGGGCCTCTTGATAACTGGCCTCATTTAACACCTGTTCGCTATCAGGCCACATATACCTTCTGGGTGAAACACCCTGCAGGTCATCTCCGTCATCTCCCACCTGAACTCTCGGGTAGCCTGTTCTTCTCCACTCACACCATGCTTCGAAGGTCTGGACAGGATAGTATCCGGCGATTTTCTGGCTCATGATCATCTCCAGCTGTTCTTCATTATCACCTGTAAGGGTCATGACCGTAGCGGTGTCAACAAAATCATCAATCTCCGCCTGGGTGATGGTGTGGAAGTCAGCATAATCAGTCACCTGTTCAGGAGTCCACTCTGGCCTGTATAGTGCAAACATATCGGTTAATTGTGGTGAAGTTAAGTCAAACCAATTAACTGACCAGTTTAAAGCTGCCGTTACTCCTTTCTCATAAAAGTCCTGTGCATCGGCTGGCGCGCCTTTGACACCAAACAAAGCCGCTTCTGCCAGTGCAAAATAGACCTCTTGAGCACTTATCACAGGCATTGGCCAGACAGGTGCATACATAAGTAATGACCATCGAGAGGTAGACTCGCCCCCCCAGGGGTATTTTTGTTCAACAGGTACAAATCCCAGTAAAGTATGTCCGCGATAACCAAAGTAATCATATTCTTCATAACCAGGAGTGGTTGGCCAGCTGGCTTCTGCTGTATCTGCAAATACTTTCAGTCGCGGGTCATAATTATCCTGCCAGATATCCACAATTGTTTTAGCTGGCATACGTTTCGTCAGGCTTGAACCCTGACCATACAAACCGCTATATTGAGCATTGAAATTTGGATTGGTGTTGTCAACCACATCATAGGCTGTCATAATGAAAGCATTATCCGCCGGATCTGTAATCAGATTAGATTCATTCAGGTCACTCATATTGGCTGTAGCCATGGCTGCATCCACGTAACGGACGCGCAGGGCCAGGCGCAGTCTGATAGAGTTAGCCAGTTTTTCCCACTTAGCCACATCTCCGCCATACATAAGGTCGGCACCACCAAAACTTTCTAAATCGGGATTTAGTTGAGCCACGGCCTCATTTAACTCATTAAACATATCTTCATAAATGCTTTGCTGAGTATCATAGCTGGGTGAGTAAACTGCATCTTCCTGGGGAAGGCATGATTCAGAATAGGGACAATCGCCGTAAGCATCAGTAAGCCTGGCAAAAACCCAGACTTTCATGATCCTTCCCATGGCAATCATGGTAGCATTGTCATGGGTGTCATTCTCGGCATCCCTGTTTTCTAATATTCTGATCATATCCGCCAGGTTCCTGGCATATGTAGAATAAGCACTACTCCAGATGCCCGTATTTGCAGTTTGCTGGAAGGGACGGTTCGCGTTTGAAACCGACATGCCGGGAAAATTTCCTACTGTTCCGGATCCCCCACCAAGGCCTGTTACGATGGCCCGGTGCTGGACGTATGTAAATAGCAGATCGGTGTTCACCACCTCTTCTGTGACGAGATTATTCCGGGTATTTAACTCGTCAAAGCCTTCTGTACAAGAATTGATCATTAGGATGACCAATGCCAGGACAAAAACGATTTTTATATTTAATAATGCTTTCATATTTTTCTATTTATATGTTTCTATTAGCTATTAAATTAGAAGGTTATTTTAAGGTTAACCCCGAAAGTCCGCGTAGTAGGAATTGCCATTGATTCGATACCGGCGTAACCGGCGGAAGTGTTCGGTGCAGATTCGGGGGATATACCCATATCTTCCATGTGCTCTTCCAGGTATGCCAGGTTCCTTCCAACCAGACTAAGTGTCAGGCCGGCAATAGGAGTCTTTTCGAGGAGAGATGGCTGGAATCTGTAGCTTAACATCACTTCTCTTAGCATGATATAACTTCCATCCAGAACAAACCAATCTGTGGGTCCTCCCCAGGCCCTGCTGGCCCAGTAGGTCTGACCGTCCACAGCCTGTGTGTTTTCCTCATATCCAGTCACATTGCCTTCTCCATCCAGAATTTCCACCACACCATCAAGAACACCCACATAAGGTAACTGGTTTCCCTGGTCATCAGTATCCTGGGGCCTCCTGCCCTCTTCGGTAAACAGACCGGTACCTTTTGCAGTCATCTGGTATTTGCTTGAAGATGAAAGTTCTCCACCCTGGACAAAATCAATCAGGACATTGAGAGACAATCCCTTGAACCAAAAAGTATTGTTCAGTCCACCGATCCAGTCGGGAGTGATATTACCAAGTATGCTTACATTTGCTTCCCTGGCATAAGCCCCGTTTGGATTTACAATATACCTGCCATCAGGAGATTGTTTAGTTGCATATCCCCAAATAGTTCCGTAAGGCTCTCCAGGATTGGCATAAATATCATTGGGGTAGTTATCGGCTATGCGGTATGTTTCAATTCCGGGAGCCAGTTCATCAACCATCGATTGGTTCTTTGCATAGTTGAAGGTGATATCCCACCTGAAACTGTTGGACAAGCTAACCGGTGTGAGATTCACTACCGCTTCTATCCCTTTGTTACTTACCTTGCCGGCGTTAATTATAACGGTGCTGTATCCACTAGTGGATGAAATGCTAATTGGCAGAATCTGGTTGGTTGTATGCCCGTTGTAATAAGTCACATCCAAACCAATCCTGTTTTGCAGAAACCTCAGGTCGGCACCAATTTCCCATGATTCACTTAACTCATTTTTCAAATCAAACAGTGGGATTGTACCGCTTTTTGAAGTAAATCCATTTCCAAGGAAATCGGTTGTATATGAGCTATAACCAGCCTTGGTCCTGTATGGATCAGAATCATTACCCACCTGTGCCCAGGAGGCTCTGACCTTACCAAAGCTCAATATTTTACTATCCATATTAAAGGCATCAGAGAATACGAAACTAAGGCCTGCTGAAGGATAGAAGAATGAATAGTTATTTACTCCAAGCGCTGAAGACCAGTCATTTCGGCCTGTTATATCAAGGAACAGATAGTTCTTATATCCAAGTTGTCCCATAAAAAAAACCGATTGCATCTCCTTTTCCCACAGGGAACTGCTTGGACGTAGATCCGTTGCATTAGAAACATTGTAAACACCCTCAGCTTTTAAACTCCTGGCATCCATATACTCACGGTCTCTTCGTTGTGTTAACAGGGAAGAACCAAGCGTTAATGATCCCGAAAAATCATCTGTAAGCTGCTTCTGGGCTGTTAGCAGGAGATCGGCATTTATATCTCGCCGAGTTAACATTTCTGTGGTCATACGGCCTTGTGAATAGCCCCTGTCACCAACAGGCCAGATTTTTTTGTGGTATTCGGTATAAAAATCAGCCCCTACACGGCCCATCAGGCTCAGCCAGTCGGTAAACTGTGCCGTTGCAGATGCATATCCGAGCATGCGATCCCTGTAGTCATTATTTTTCAATTCATTAACAACATAATAAGGGTTTAATGTTACTCCGGGCCAGCGTCCGTAAGTTCCGGTTTCCTCATAATACTCTTTC
>JAGLPR010000392.1 GCA_023137255.1 Bacteroidales bacterium
AATTACAAGCAAGTAGGTGATTCTGGTAAGCATGGCTGATTTCATATGTGCACAAAGATACCGGATTTTCCCGATTGACCTGAAAGGCTCGCTTCTGTATCTTTACTCCTCTGACCGAAACCAGGGTTTTCAGGAGCTTGCAAGGCAAATCATGGATCAGGTGCTGCAATTTTAATTTTTTGTATAAAAAATCTAGATTCTCAAAATCTAATAGTTACTTTTAGCCCGGAATCCGGTCCTAAGTCAGTAAGAGAATGAGAACGAAGACATCTATCGAAGTAGTGAATCATGTTATTTTTCGCCGCTTTAGCGGGGAAGTTTGTATTGATGATATGATTCAATCCTGGAAAGAGATATTCACTAGCTATGATGATCTGGGAGTATATAAAGGGATAGTGACCTCATTTTTGGATGCAGAAATTAAGCATGAGGACCACAACTTGAATGTCATAGTGGAGTATCTCAAAGAGTATCTGGACCGAATAAAGGGTTTGAAAGTTGCCATCGTAATGGATACTCCCCTGGTTACCAACACTATCATCATGAATCAGAAAATGAAAAACATGCATATACGGCCCTTCTCCACTGAAGAAGCTGCCCTTAAGTGGATCGAAGCCTGATTTATTCTGCCCCTCAACAATCGTTGAGAGTGTATTATTCATATTTTAGTAGCTGCTAATATGAGATCAATCTTATGGGGAAGTTTCTCTCTTTAATGATTTTAATAGTCTTGGCATTCCTGACTGTGGAATGTGACAAAAGGATGCCCGCGGATCAGGGTATCCTGGTATCCACAGACTGGCTCCAGAACCAGTTGAACGATCCAAATTTCATCATTCTGCATGCTGGTACGGAGGAGGGCTATGATTCCATCCATATCCCCGGGGCCCGTTTGATACTTCCCGGTGACTTTACGGTATCCAACGACAGTACCCGAAATGAGCTCCCTGCCATGGACAGTTTGGTGAATTTACTAAGAAAGGCAGGAATTAATTCGGATTCCAGGATCGTTCTCTGTTATGAAAACGACCGGCTTATTTCCAGGACAGCCAGGGTATTTGTGACCCTGGCCCATGCAGGTCTGACCGATCGTACATTTGTATTGAATGGAGGACTGCCTGTCTGGCTGGAGGAGGAGCGGGAGACCTCAGATCTGGCTGCCGACATATCTCCGGGTAACCTGGAAGCCGTGGCACCAGTGAAGGTAATCATTAAGGCTTCTGACCTGGAGAGGGAAAGGTGGTCGCCCGATGTGGTGGTGATCGACACCAGGTCGGAGAAAGAGTATCACGGTACTCCGGCCACCCGGGAAGAAGCGGCAGAAGGAGGACATATCGAAGGAGCCTATTTTCTGCCCTACCAGACCAGCTTTTCGGAAGATAAATCCTACCTGTTTAAGTCAGATGCTGAACTGGAAAAGACATTCCGCGATTCGGGAATGGATCGTGACAGGACCACTGTAGTATATTGTGGTTCAGGGATCAGGGCTTCGGTCAGTTTTCTGGCGGCCAGTCATCTAGGATATCCGGTTCTGCTCTATGACGGTTCGTACCAGGAGTGGGACAGGCTGAACCTGCCTTTGACGGGACCGGTCGATCTTCCCGCTGAAAATGAATAAGACAGAGGTATGAAAATAAAACAAGCATATCCCTACTGGAATCCCTACATCGTGGGGGTGGGCATCGGGCTCCTGATCATCCTCTCTTTTGTGGTTACAGGTAGGGGGCTTGGAGCCATCGGAGCATTCAACGGAGTGATGGCATCCCTGGTGCATGCCATTGCCCCGGAATACGCTCTGTCAAAAGCAGCCTTTTCAGGCTATCTGTCAGGGGTGGACCATCCACTCAGAGATTGGGTGGTGATAGAAATAGCAGGAGTATGCGTGGGAGGATTGATTTCAGGAGTGGTATCGGGCAGGTTCAAATTTGAAGTGATCAAAGGGCCGGGAATCTCAAAGGTGACCAGGTTGCTTTTTGCTTTTTCCGGTGGCCTGCTAATGGCATTTGCTGCCAAGTTTACCCGAGGGTGTACCAGTGGACTGGCACTTAGCGGAGGCTCGGTTCTGAGTCCGGGTGCCTGGCTATTTATGATTTCGGTATTCATTGGCGGTTACTCTGTCGCCTTCCTAATGAGAAAATTATGGAACTAGTAGCCCCTCTTAAATACAGCATGCAGATCCCGGAGGTAACCCTGCTCCTCTTTGCTCTTCTTACAGGGATTGCCTTTGGAATTTTCCTGGAAAAAGCCGGATTCGGAAATGCCCGGAAACTTGTGCAGCAGTTCTACTTCACCGATATGAGGATGTTCAAGGTACTCTTTTCTGCCATTGTTACAGCCATGGTCGGAATCTACTGGCTCAGTTACCTGGGCTGGCTCGACATCACACAAATCTATATCAACGGAACCTACATATGGCCCCAGGTGATTGGAGGAATCGTGTTCGGATTTGGTTTTGTGATGTGTGGACTTTGTCCGGGCACCTCCTGTGTAGCAGTGTTTACAGGAAAGTTGGATGCTCTGGCTGTTTTCGCAGGGATATTTACCGGCCTGATTCTTTTTGCAGAAGTTGAACCACACCTGGCGGGATTCATCTCTTACTCTTCCATTGGCGATATCTCTCTTTACGAAGTTTTTAACATGGAGTATGGAATGCTCACCTTCCTCATTATTCTGGTCGCCCTGGCTGCATTCTGGTTTGCCGGCAGGGTGGAGGAGCGATACAGCAGGAAAACCTCTTAATTATGATTCAATGAGGACCAACCACATCTTTGCTCTTCTTGCCATTCTGGCCGGAATTTTTGCGGCATTCACCAGCCACTCGGTAAAGAATAATCTTTATCCCACCTGGAAATTTGAGAAAGCACATCTGGATGGGGAGAGGGTGCGGTATATTTCGGCCCACCACCTCGCCAATATTCTCTACCTGAAGCAGCCGCTTACTCTCCTCGACGCAAGAAACCGGAAGGCTTATGAAAAGTACCATATTCCTACAGCGCTGCACAACATTGTGGGTAAGAAGCCTGAAGGTGGAAGAGCGGCAGGTATTGTGGTTCTATACGGATCGGCAGAGGACCAGGAGTTATACAGTATGGCAAATAGTTTGTCTGGCAGGGTGTATGTACTGAAAGGCGGTATGGAAGCCTGGTACACCATGGTACTGTTCCCCGATCTGAACCAATACCGGGTAAGGAATTCAGATCAGATTAAGAATATCATAAACAGAACCGGTTTTTTCGGTGGTGAACCACAGAATATTCAGTTGTTGAACATCAATGAGCGGGAGAGTCGTTATCGGGAAGGATGTTAAAAGTGGCATATTAATTGAAGATTTTAGAGTGAAGATGAACAGGGTGATATACATATTATTTCTTTTTGGACTGACGGCATCTGTTTTTGGGCAGTCGGAGGAGAATCAGTTTGGAACGAAACTGTCCAGTGCTGCACTTTTACTCACTCAACAGGAGGTGATCTACGATCCCGCTTACTACTCCATGGACTATCCCGGAGGAGATGTGCCTGCCGGAAGGGGAGTCTGTTCCGATGTAGTTATCCGCGCTTACAGGATCCTGGATATCGATCTGCAAAAGGAGGTACACGAAGATATGAAGGCACATTTTCGCCTCTATCCCGACCACTGGGGACTGAGCCGTCCGGATTCCAATATTGACCACCGCAGGGTTCCGAACCTGATGAAATTCTTTGAGCGACATGGCACTGAAAAAGAGAAATCAAGCGAAGCAGGAGACTATGCTTCCGGGGATATTGTATGCTGGAACCTGGGGGGAGCTGTGACCCACATTGGGGTCGTTGTAAACCGAAGATCACTCGATGGGGATCGCCACCTGCTCGTGCATAATATCGGCGGGGGACAGGTATTGGCGGACTGTCTGTTTGAGTACCGCATCATAGGTCACTATTTTTATAGTGGCAAATAAACTTTCATTATGAAACGAATCCTGTATCAGGTAGATGCTTTTGCATCGGAAGTATTTAAAGGCAATCCTGCAGCTGTATGTATCTGCGATCAATGGCCCGACACGAGCCTGATGCAGCAGGTGGCCAATGAGAATAATCTGTCGGAGACAGCCTTTGCAGTTCCAGTGGAGGACCGGTATGAAATCAGGTGGTTCACCCCGGAGATGGAGGTGGAACTGTGCGGGCATGCCACCCTGGCCACTGCCCATGTATTGTTTAATCACAGGGACCAACCGGGAGAGCGGATCCTGTTCGATTCGGTCCATAGCGGCAGGCTGATTGTGAAAAGGAGTGGGGAGATGCTCACCCTTGATTTTCCGGCCGATTCCATGGAGGAGATGGTGGTGCCGGAACTGATCGTGACCGCCCTCCAAACCCCGCCCCTGAAAGCGTTCAGATGCAAAACTGATTTTATGTTTGTCTTTGCCAGCCAGTCGGAGATAGAGAATATGGAACCCGATTTCGGGTTGCTGGCCCAGGTGGGAGGAAGGGGTGTCATCGTTACAGCCCTGGGAAATGATGTGGATTTTGTTTCCCGTTTCTTTGCTCCCCAGACCGGAATCAACGAGGACCCGGTGACGGGATCGGCACACACGGCACTTACTCCCTACTGGTCGAAAATGCTGGGAAAAAGGGAGCTCACGGCCAGGCAGCTCTCCACCCGGGGAGGAGAACTGGTTTGTGTGGATAAAGGAGACCGGGTCGATATTTCGGGTCATGCGGTAACCTATATGATCGGGGAGATCGACCTCTGACCCCCCAAGCACTAAATAATATTCAAAAAGATATGAAAATGAGATTTTCCGAAGACCGAATTGAAAAGCTGACCTGCAGCGATGGCATTCAACGCGACATTCATATCTGGGAGCCCGAAACACCTAAAGCAGTTTTTCTGACCATCCATGGTTTGTTTGACCATGGGGGCAATTATATGAATCCGGGAATCTATTTGAGAGAACACGGATTTGCTACATTGGCACACAATCAGCATGGTCACCACCAGCAGAAAAAAGCGCACGTTTCCCGATTTGAGGTTTTTTTAGATGATCTTGAACTGATGCTGGTCTGGGTAAAAGAGCACTTCCAGGGGGTTCCCATTTTTATCATGGGCCATTCCATGGGCGGACTGATTGCACTTCATTTTGGCATCATGCGGTTTAAAGGGGATCCACTGGTTAAGGGTTTTATTCTCTCTTCTCCGAGTCTTGAAAACAGCATAAAAACCCCGGGGATCGTTATAAAATTAGCGAGGCTGCTTTCAGCGATTGCTCCGAAGATGCGGGTGCCTTATGGGGATCTGACCCAATATGTGACTCGCGATAAGGAAATCTATGAAAGACACCGTCAGGATGAAAAAGATGGAATAATGCCAGCAAAGGGATCGGCCCGTTTGGCGATAGAATTCCTTAATGCTCAGGATTGGGTTCCTGAACATATTCTTGAATGGAAACACCCGATGCTGGTCATTGTATCGGGCGATGACAAGCTGAGCAACGCTGCAAAGACAAGCGAGCTTCTATCACAAATTGAGGGGGGACTTGTTACGGAAGTCCTCTATCCCGATAATTACCATGAGAACTTCAATGAACTGAACCGGGAAGAGGTCTTTGCCCGGATCGTGGAGTGGGCTGAACCGAGGATAGGTGAATAGATATTTGTAATTGAGCAAATTACACCTTAAATTGCTTATAGAATTATGTATTATCTGATTGTACGAAACCTGGGTGCTCCCCGGTGCATTGACCGAAACCAGAAAGATGTGTATGAGGATGAAATGTCGTTCGACTGCACCCCGCACCTTGAATGTGATCCGAAGGAGTTCGTGAAAGAGGTGGAGATTATCTGTACCGAACATCCCGAAGATCCTTTTGTAGCCATGGTATTCAGGGACTAACCCTCCCAACATTCAAAACATAAAAGATGAGAAAGTATTACCTCCTTCTTACAGGAGCTCTATTGGTGTTGCTGAGTAGTGGTTGTACATCGGTAAAGCGTTTTAAATCGGCCAAATATCAGGGAACGGATCATACCCTGGTGGATGTGGAGCTGTTCAGCTCAGGATTAACCGGGAGCGAAGCAGACTTACCCGATAAACACCTCTGGAACCTGAGTGCCAGTGCACAAACCCGGCTGATCCAGGCGCTGGATGAGAGGTATCCCGACAATGAGCAGTTTATGGATGCCCTGGGCAAGGCCTATCTGGTCAATGAAGATGCCCCAGTCGTTGATCTTACCAGAAAAGATCTCAGGATGGTTTTCGCCATTAGCAAAGAGCGTGATTATGCCAGGCTGAATGATGCAACCGGAAGGTTCTCACCGGCCGACCGGATCGAGTATCTGGAGATAAGCCTGGAAATCCCCGACCAGCATCACCTGAAGTTCACAGAGTGGAACCGGTATGTGACAGAATACGGGGAGATTGAGATTGCTGATGTGAGTTTCTCCCGCAGTGTGAACCTGGATGCAGGTGGAAATCTCGGGGAGTCTGATCTGGGAGGAAAATTTTCCCTGAACCGGGATGAAAAGCAGATGGTAAGTGAGAGGTATCTGAAGCTGAACGGACGAATCAGTGACCACAGGGTGGTAATTGAGGAGGAGGGAACCCGGGAGATAGATCTCACGGGCAATGTGACAGCCGAAGTGTCCATGAAATTTGGAGGATTCCCCGAAATAGTGGTGATCCCCCTCTTTTCAGATGCTGGTGATAGAGGCGGGCCCGCCGAGTTGACTGCTTTGAAACTTGTGGATGTCCTGGTCCCTGCCATGGAGAATGCCCCGGATACACTTTTTGCCTTACTCACCATGGATTATATCTACCGCCATGTTCAGTCGGGATGGCTTACATATGCCGAATGGGACGACCAGGTGGAGTACTACCGGGGAAGTGTTCAGAAGAAGGTAAGCCTGTTCCTGGGTCAGGACTACCTGCCCCCGTTCTACTGCATTGGTTCCGATCAGGAAGGGAAAGAGGCACTAAAATACCGCAAGAACCCGCAGAGGGAATACCTGTTGCAGTTTAGGGATTACCGCGATGCCAGTCGTTTCCTGGAGTGGCTGCAGAATCCCTTGCGTGAGCAGAACAAACCTGTTTTCATTGGAAGCAATGAGTTGCTCTACAGGGGCGATCCCATTACTCCGGATCGTGTTTTAGGAGATCAGCTTAAGGTTATGCCCGTTTATTAAAACTGTAAACAGGGGCTCCTGGCTATTTGCCTCCATACCAGAATCCGCGGTTCCACATGTGTTCGCGAAGCCGCACCAACATATCTTCTGAAAGTTCCGGTAGTTCTGAAACAGCAGTATTCTGAACGGCCTGGTTCTGGTTTCGGATCCCGGGGATCACCGTGGATACAGCCTCATTCGTCAGGGCAAACTTCAGGGCCAGCTCAGGCATGGAGTAAGCACTCTCCTTAAACTCCTTCTTGATCTCTTCGGTTCGCTTCACTCCCCTCTCAAGGCGGTCACCTGCAAAGTAGTTGCTTCTGAAATCGTCCGGCCCAAAGGTTTCATTGCCGCTGTATTTCCCGGTAAGAACTCCTTCGTCAAAAGCCACCCTGACGATGATTCCGGTGCCGGTCTCGTGTGCCACCGGGAAGAGCTGGGCAGCCGGCTCCTGTTCAAAGATGTTGTATATGACCTGCAGCACATCCACCATCCCGTCACGCATCAGCTGGATCACACAGTTCTGATCGTGCTCGGGAGTAGAGATCCCGATCTGCTTCAACAGTCCTTCCGATTTCATCTTCTGAAGGGTCTCCAGGGCAGCGGGATGGTCGTTCCATGCCCGGGTCCAGGTATGCAACAGCAATACATCCAGGCTCTCAAGCTGAAGATTGGTGAGCCGCTCTTCCACATTTTCACGCAGGTATTTTTCAGAATATCGCTCTTCGATCCTGCAGTAAGGAGAGGGGGGCCAAAGGCCCGGTGCGGGGGGTGTTTTGGTACAGACATATACGGTTTCGGATCTGGATTTCAGGAACTCTCCGATGATTCTTTCCGATTTCCCATTGCCATACCCGGCAGCAGTATCAATAAAATTTACCCCCTGGTCCAGGGCAGTTTCCAGTGCTTCCAGTGAATCTTTTTCTGACTGTTCGCCCCAGCTGCCTCCAATGGCCCAGGCTCCGAATCCAATCTCTGAAACCTCCAGGCCGGTATTTCCAAATTTGCGGTATTTCATTTTTTTCTTTCTAAGATAATGGATTTGTTCTTAGAAGGGGGAATTTGTTACCTTAGGATTTCATTAGACAGATCAACCCATTAACCAGACTTAACCCCAATGAAACATTCAGAATACAATCTTCAGAAGGTCTCCAGAAGAGGCTTCTTTAAAAGTGCAGGGATCGGTACCGCTGCCATTGCGGGAATGCCCCTGCTGGCAAATTCCTGTTCACCGGAACCCTCTACAGGCAGGATCAACGACTTTTTCTCCAAGGGAGATGTGATCCTGTTCCAGGGCGATTCAATAACCGATTCCGGCAGGAACAAAAAAAGGGAGCTCTCAAACAATGCCGGCTCATTCGGGGGAGGGTACGCACACCTCACTGCTTCGTGGCTGCTGGAAGCACTTGCAGCAAAAGAGCTGACCATCTACAACCGGGGCATCAGTGGAAACAAGGTTTATCAGCTGGCCGATCGATGGGATAAAGATTGTATCAATCTGAAACCCAACGTGCTGAGCATCCTGATCGGGGTAAATGACTACTGGCATTTTCGGAACGGGAGGTATGACGGTACCCCTGAGATCTATGAGAATGATTTTCGCAAGCTACTGGAACGGACCAGGGAAGAGCTTCCCGGCATCAAACTGGTGATCTGTCAACCCTTTATCCTAACCGGAACCAGTTCGGTGGATGAGTCGTGGCTGGGGCCCTTCAGCGCCTACCAGGAGCTCGCAAAGAAGATATCGGATGAATTTGAAGCCACCTGGGTACCCTTCCAGGAAGCCTTTGACAAGGCCATTGAAGTGGCCCATCCCACTTACTGGGCCAACGATGGTGTACACCCCTCCATGGCCGGGGCCCAGCTCATGGCGAATACCTGGCTGGAGGCGATCTAAAACCATACGTTCAGAAGGTTGATATTCTATGATTTTACATGGGAGATATATTTAACCAGCAGAGAGAATAGCGGAAAAGCGATACATATAAATAGTTGTGTGTCCAGGCCGATAATTCTTTCCCCATTTATTTCATTGAAGCAGTGGAAGATCAGGAACAAAATGGTTCCCAAAAGAAGATGCTGTAAGACTCCAAAGATCCAGAATAGTTTTTTATACATCATAATGTTTGGTTTTAGGCATCTAAAGATGCCGGTTACTTGATTTTAGTGGTGGAAACGGTTCTGCCAAAGGGTTGATTTACAGTAAATCCTGTAACCTCACCCAAAGCATCAAAATGAAATGTAATGGTGCTTTTTCGGCCCTCGGCGTAGAATAGATACTTTGATGCGGGTATGATTTCAGTCTTATTCCACGGATCTTCCGTATTTCTTGGAGGTCTCTCATAATAGACCTTGTGATTCTCAACTGAAATTTTCCGCTTCCCCGGGGATTTTTCGAATTTGTACTCTCCTATGTATTTGTTTAGTTGATCGTCTGAAAGTTGGATGCTGGTTCGTTCTGCAGACTTTTCTTGTAATCCCAGAATGGTACCAGCAATTAAGTCTCCAACAGCATGTGTTGGATAGCGGGCATATGCATTTACACAATTATGGAGTACGACTACATATAATTTTTCCTCCGGGAGGAATACTCCGTGAGTAACAAAGCCATAGACTCCGCCTCCATGATATAATGTCTTTCTTCCTTGAAGATCTCCAATATACCAACCAAATCCATAGTTTGTTTTCACACCATTATTGAGGATGTTGGGTTGGAAGCACTTATTTTTACTTGTGCTACTTAATAATTTGTTTTTTTCGAGTGCCTCCATCCACCTTGCCAGGTCATCAATATTTGACAGAATATCTCCTGCACCATAGGTGTGGGACATACTCATATATTCAGCTTTCAGTGTAATACCTTCAACTTTTCTGTAAGCATTTACGAGATTTGGGATTACCTGATCATCATTCCCTATGTAGGTGTGATTCATTCCTGCAGGGATAAAAATATTTTCAGTGAGAAATTTCTCATAAGTTTGGCAAGCAATGTATAACCCGAATTGCAATACCTCCATTCATCCCCGGGAATAAATTGAATTTTCCCTGTTTTGAGAATATCGATGATCTCTTCCGGAGTGATCTTCTGGTGAATTTTTCCTTCCCATTCTGGCAGCCCGTAATAATTGTAGGTCCCATTATAATTGGGAATACCTGAGGTGTGACTCAGCAGATGCCTTATTGTGATAACGTTTTCATTTACAGGATAGTCGGGAAAATACTCTGTTAATGGATCGTCTAAGTCAAGCGAATCACGCTCTTCAAGTATCATGGTGGCAATGGCTGTGAATTGCTTGGTCATTGATCCAAGTTTAAACACCATGTCCGGTTTCATTGGTACCATTAGTTCAACATTGGCCAGTCCATAGGCTTCCCTGAATATGATCTCTCCATCTCGTATAGCAATTACCGTTGCACCCGGCTCATCTGCCGGATATATTGCCGTTAACTCTTTCTCAAGCCTCTCTTTCATTTGGCCATCGTTCTGACCATTGGAGCATGATACGGAGATTAAAATGGATAATGTAGACAGTATGCAGAGTAGTTTCATTTTGCGACTGAGTTTTTCATTTCTCATCCTTTAAAGAAAGCATCACCATATTTTTATATTTTCTGCTTATGGGGATTTCAGTATCACCGATTTCAACCGTGGAGGCTGTAAAGGCAGAGATGTGATGGATGGAGACAATAAATGAGTTATGGGTCCTGATAAACCGGTCATTTGGAAGGAGCTGTTCCATGGCTGACAGGCTGCTTCTGGTCATTATCATTTTTTTCCCGGACCGAACCTGAATATACTCCCCTTTGCTTTCAATAAGGCTGATATCTGAAAG
>JAGLPR010000393.1 GCA_023137255.1 Bacteroidales bacterium
CCCTCAATTTTTTCAGACAGGGCGTTCTTTCCAGGAAACTGAGTGGTAAAGCGTTCCAGGAGATCAAAGTTTCGTGTTGGCGTCATGTGTAGGAAGTTTAAGGTATGTTGCAAGATAAGGAATCTAATTGAAAAGCTGATCAGAGCTTCGGCAGATTCCAACCCTTTTGAATTGATGTCAAGCTTATCTGAGCTACTGTTTTGGCACAAGCCGTTTCTTGCTATATTGGTCTTAAAATTGCAGAACTATGAAGCGCAGAAATTTCTTCAAAGGGATGGGCTTGGCAGGCTTGTTTACCCGTGAAGCCATATCAAAAGGTACAGCCATGAAAGACGGGACAACATTCTTACCCGAATCATGTTTCTTTCGTACAGGATCGCTGGGTGAAAGAGCTAACTGATTTCCTGGAAATTGACTTTGAGAAGCCTGCCTAGTAGTAACTGCTCCCGTCCCAGCAATGGGTACACAGTTTTTCCTTGGGCAGACCAATGGCCTCCACCAGGTCGTTAAGATCCTGATACATGAGTGAATCGATATCCAGGTTTCTGGCTATCTGCTCAACCATTTCCCGGTACTTTTTGGTCGACGGATCGGCATACTCTTCCAGATGGGTCTCTTCGCCCTCCAGCTGTTTGATGGCCTTCCTTGTGGCCAGTTCCATGGTGGACCTTGATTGTGAAAAATTGAGGTAGTTGCAGGGGAAGGTGAGGGGAGGACATGCAATCCGCATATGGACCTCTTTTGCTCCTGCCAGGCGAAGGTCAACAGTATTGTCTTTCAGCTGGGTTCCCCTTACGATGGAGTCATCGAGGAACACAATGCTTTTGCCTTTAATCACTGCTTTGTTGGGGATCAGCTTCATTTTTGCCACCAGGTCGCGCATGTCCTGGTTCTGGGGCATAAAACTGCGGGGCCAGGTGGGGGTGTATTTGGAGTAAGCCCGTTTGTACGGGATGCCATTGAAGTTGCCATAGCCAATGGCGTGGCCCACTCCTGAATCGGGGATCCCACAGACAAAATCGGCCTTCACTGTATCTTTTTTTGCCAGGGCTGTTCCACAGCGATACCTCACTTCATCCACATTGATTCCTTCGTAATAGGAGGGCGGATAACCATAATATACCCATAGGAAGGCACAAACCTGCATCTTCTCCCGGGCAGGTTTCAGTGTCCGGTACCCCTCTGCGGTGATTTCCACGATTTCACCGGGACCAAGATAATATTCAATTTCATAACCGGTGTTGGGGAAGGCACAGGTCTCGGAGGCCACAGCATAGGCTCCTTCCTTCTTACCGATGATGGCAGTGGTCCTGCCCAGTTTGTCCCGGGCGGCAATGAGCCTGTCCGGGGTCAGGATCATCAGGGTACACGATCCTTTGACCTTCTCCTGAACATTCTCAATTCCCGAAACGAAATCGTCCTCCTCGCAGACCAGGTTGGCCACCACTTCGGTGGGATTTACATTCCCCTGGAAATTTTCTGTAAAGTGTTTCTTATTATCCAGGAAGTACTTCTCCAGGTCATCGATATTTACCATGCGACTTACCGAGGTGATGGCGAAACGGCCCATGTGAGAATTGAACAGAATGGGTTGGGGATCCGTATCACTGATGATGCCTATGCCGCTTCTCCCGCTGAATTTCTTAAGATCAGGTTCGAATTTAGATCTGAAGTAACCATCCTCCAGACTGTGAATCGATCTTCTGAAACCCTCGGGTTTGTTGTAGAAAACCATCCCGGCACGTTTGGTGCCCAGGTGGGAGTGGTAATCGGTTCCGTAAAATACATCATAAACACAATCCTGTTTGGAAATTGCACCGAAAAGGCCGCTCATAAGAGGAAGTAGTTTTAGGTTAGTAGTCTCTCTAAAACTATAAATTTTTCAGGTCAGCACCAACCGATTGTGAAGCATTCTTTCAGAAACTTTTTACAGCAGCAGATGCTGTGTATCCGCATTGCGCCAGCCAGCCTGAGACTCATATTTCACTATGTAGATCTTCAGATCGGCCTGTGATTCGTACTCAACGAAAAAAACTTTTTTGTCTGCCTGGCTCTCATACTCCACAAAATGCCACAATCCGTCTTCCCTGGCCTGCGACTCATACTCCACGAAAAAGACTTTCAGGTCGCACTGCGATTCATATTCCACCACATATACTTTCAAGTCAGCCTGTGATTCATATTCCGTCTTGAATACTTTCTGACCATGGGCCACTGAGGCTGAAATAAGAAGGGGTAGTAGAAAATAGATTGGTTTCATAAGCGCTTGACTTTGATGCAGGATAAGCAGCACAAAAATCACTCCATATTTGACCGGTCGGTTTTGGCTGGCAGCTTGGTCTTCTTTTGCTTGCGGAAAGAGGAGGGAATCAGATTGAACCCTCTGATGCCGAATTTTCTGGCCAGCAGTTCCAGCCCCAGCAAAGAAATCACCCCTCCGGGAAGAATCACCATGGTGGTGAAAAAGGAGAAACGTCCCACATCTTTTAACTGTTCAATGGCCGCTTTCACTTCCTCTTCAGTGGGTGGTTCCTTGCGACCGCTCAGATCAAGTTTGGCCTCAAGCAATTTGAAGAAGGAGCGAGCCATCTGTTCAGTCTCTTCGGCCTCCTTGCCAACGGCAGTTACTCCCCCGGAGATCAGTTTGCTGGTTACGGCAGCATATTTTTTTGCAAACCGGCGACTCCGAAACTCTTTGACCGGAATGTTCCAGGCCGCATTTTTCAGCTCCTTTAACTTGTTTAGTATGGCAGATTCTTTTTGCATGCTAAAGTTTGAATCCATAGCCCAAATTAGTACTAAAAATGCTTAAATCGACTATCTTTGTGCGCTTAAAACCTGATCCGGACAACAAATCTACCGGACAGGTGTCTAACTGAAAATAACAGTACCAGATATGAGTACAAAGAAGACTATGTTGATGATCCTCGATGGTTGGGGAATTGGGAAGGGTGACAGAACTGATGTAATCAGCCAGGTCCCCACCCCTAATATGGATCGTCTGGAGAGGGAATTTCCTTCTTCACAGCTTCATGCCTCGGGGGAGAATGTGGGACTGCCCGACGGACAGATGGGCAATTCAGAGGTGGGACACCTCAATATTGGTGCGGGCCGCATTGTGTACCAGGACCTGGTGAAGATCAATATGGCAGTGAGTGAAGGGACCATCAGTGAGAACAGTGCCCTGGTGGAGGCTTTCGCTTATGCCCGCGATAAACAGAAGCAGGTGCACTTCATGGGACTGCTTTCCGATGGCGGAGTCCATTCGCTTGATAAGCACCTCTATAAGCTGTGTGATATGACTGGCGATTACGGGATCAAAGATGTGTTCGTTCATGCATTTGGAGATGGACGTGATACCGATCCCCAGAGTGGCAAAGGGTATATGGAGAACCTGGAGAACCACCTGGCCGGTTCCAACGGGAAGGTGGCTTCCTTCATTGGCAGGTATTATGCCATGGACAGGGACAAACGCTGGGAGCGTGTCAAAGAGGCTTATGACCTGCTGGTCCACGGAAAGGGTCGCGCTGTCACCGATGTGGTGACCGCCCTGCAGGAGTCTTATGATAACGGGGTGACCGATGAATTTGTGAAACCTATTGTGATCGTGGATGAAGAGAACCAGCCTTTGGGGACCCTCAGGGAAGGAGATGTGGTGGTCTTTTTCAATTTCCGGAACGACCGTGCAAAGGAGCTTACCATTGCACTGACCCAGCAGGATATGCCCGAATTTGAAATGCACACCATTCCCCTGCACTACTGCACCATGACCCCCTATGATGCTACCTTTAAAGGGATGCATATTATTTACAACAAGGAGAATGTAAGCAACACCATGGGCGAAGTGGTGGCATCAGCCGGGCTGACCCAGCTACGTATTGCTGAAACTGAGAAATATGCCCATGTGACTTTCTTCTTCTCGGGGGGAAGGGAGGCTGAGTTTACCAATGAAAACAGAATCCTGATTGCCTCTCCAAAAGTGGCTACCTATGACCTGCAGCCCGAGATGAGTGCATTTGAAGTAAAAGATGCAGTCATCGGCGACATGAAAGAGAACAGTCCCGATTTTATCTGCCTGAACTTTGCCAATGGCGATATGGTGGGCCATACCGGGGTATATGAATCCATTAAAAAGGCGGTAATTACTGTGGACCAGTGTGTGGGTGAAGTTGTTGAGGCAGCCAGGAGCCAGGGATACGATGTTATGATCATTGCCGATCACGGGAACGCCGACAATGCGGTAAATGACGATGGCTCGCCCAATACGGCTCATTCACTCAACCCGGTTCCCTGCATCCTGGTGAGCGATGATTATAATGAAGTGAGTGAAGGGATCCTGGCCGATGTGGCGCCTACCCTTCTGCATATCATGGGAGTGGAGCGTCCCGCAGAGATGACCGGGAAGGTACTGGTTTCTTAAACTATTAATTTACCTGGTGATTTCCTTCCTGAGCTGTAGGATGATCCGGCAAATCTCCTCCAGGGTTTCAGGTTCATACCTGATCTCTGAGACGGCGGCATGGAAAGTCTGCGCCTCCCTGTCCATTTCAAAACCCTCCGTATCATACGCTATCTCAATCTCTTCGTACACTTTTTTCAGTTTATTGAGTGGATGCATGTACTGCCTTACTAACAGGATCTCCTGGTGGTTGGCAAGCAGTCCGGTCAGGCTGTTGAGGGAGTACTTCTGCTGAAGGATCCTGTCGCCCATCTCCACCACAGATTTATTTTTGTATATGTTGACGCCGATATACATGGCCTCAATCCAACCTCCAAGCAGTGAGAGAGAAGCAAACGATGACTGGTTATTCTCCCTGAAGTGCCGGTCCATATCACTATATACCCGGCTGATCATGTTGTTCAGGGAATCGGTGTTCTTCAGGTAGGACCTCTGTTGTTCCGGGGTATGGTCCACAATTTCAGACGGCAGATCCAGTTTTCCTGCAAGCAGGTCGATGTATTTATAGCACTCGGCTGCTTCATGAGTCCGCTCAAACAGGCTGCAGTAGCTCATATCCACACCCAGGACACCCAATAAAAGAGCCATCTCTTCCGGGCCCTCATAAATAGAAACAGTCTGGAGGGGAAAGGTGAGGCCGGGATCGAAGCCAGTACCTGTCTCCTCAAAAAATGAGGCAATATCGGTGGGAATCCCCATCGAATAGATTACCTCTCTGACCTTTGAGGAGTTTAAACGGTGATCCTGTTCAGGAACAAAATCTTTTTTCCCGGATCCGGAATCCGATAGCTTGCATCCATGCAAAAGAAGAGACAGTATGAACGCCAGGAATAGATAACGACACATAGAGATGAGTTAAGGTTTGTGAGGGTAAAAATAGCAATACTTTTAGATCATGGAACGGGTAAGCAATGCACCAATGATGATATCAATCATATCATCAGTTTCAATCGTCATGCAGTTTAACTTTATATCAAACCGGGTATAGTCGTTGCCCCTGCCCTGGAAGAAGTCCCTGAAGCTTGTTCTCTTTTTGTCGATATTCTGTGCATAATTTCGTGCCTGGTCGATGGAGAAGTTGTGCTTTTCGGCCACCCGCAGGGCCCGCCACTCCAATGGCGCTTCCAGGAAAATGTGAAGTGATTTGGGGATATCCCTGGTGATGGCCACACCACCCCTCCCAACAATGATAGCATTGCCTTCATTGGCAAATTTCCGGATCACTTTGGCAATGGTGGTACGGATCTTCATATCAGACTTATAGTAATCCTTCGATTGTGCCAGCAGCAGGTCCTCCAGGATTCCCCGGCTTTTGTAATCAAATACATGCTGAATCTGGCTGGAGTCCACCTGGAGTTCTTTGGCCGATTCCATCATAATCTCCTTGTCGATCCATCGCCATGGATGATCCTTGGCATGCACTTTTTTCACTGTATTCAGCTTTTTAGTCAGGCTGGCTGCAATGTTCTTGGCAGGGCACCCAACTTCTCTTGACAGGGTGAGCACCGGTCCGGGAAAGATGTTTTTGGCAGGATCCTCCTTATACCA
>JAGLPR010000394.1 GCA_023137255.1 Bacteroidales bacterium
GATATGGAGATCGGGTTCAAATCTACTTTTTTGATTGAGATCCTGGCCAACCTGGCCTCCAACGATGTGGTGCTCGAGATGAGCGATCCCACACGTGCAGGGATTCTGCTGCCTGCCGAAACCGACAATGAGAATGAAGATACTCTGATGCTGTTAATGCCCATGATGATAAATGCATAGCGCATGAGGCTGAAGCTGAAGAACCCAATCATTTTCTTTGATCTTGAAACTACCGGAATCAATATCGCTTCCGACAGGATTGTTGAGATCTCTTATCTGAAGGTGGAGCTGAACGGGAACGAAACCATCAAAACTTTTCGAGTGAATCCGGAGATGCCGATCCCGGCGAAGGCCACCTCCATTCACGGGATCTCCGATGAGGACGTGAAGAATGAACCTACCTTTAATGAGGTAGCCAGGAGTCTGGCCAGGGATTTTGAAGGGTGTGATCTGGGAGGCTATAACTCGGTGAAGTTTGACATTCCGCTGCTGGCCGAGGAGTTTCTCAGATCGGGCGTGGAAATTGACATGAAGCGAAGGAAGTTTGTGGATGTGCAGGTGATCTTTATGAAGATGGAACCGCGTACACTGTCGGCTGCCTACAAATTCTTTGCGGGGAAAGAGCTTAAGGATGCCCATTCGGCGGAGGCGGATACTCTGGCCACCTACGAAGTATTGCAGGCACAACTGGACCGCTATTCAAACCTCGAGAATGACATTGGAAAACTGGCTGAGTTCTCAGCGCACAACCGCAATGTGGATTTTGCAGGAAGGATAATTTACAATGAGGAGGATGAGGAGGTATTTAACTTTGGGAAGTACAAGGGCAAACCGGTGAGGGAGGTATTGCAGAACGACCCGGGGTACTACGGCTGGATGATGAATGGCGATTTTCCGCTCTACACCAAAAAAGTGCTTACCAGCATCAAATTGAATTCCATCAATAAGTAATCGTATGAAGATCATCTGCATTGGCAGGAACTACGTTGCTCATGCCAGAGAGCTCAACAACGAAGTCCCCGAGCGCCCTGTTTTTTTTATGAAGCCCGATTCGGCCCTGGTGATCTCCAACCGCCCTTTTTTCTATCCCGGATTTTCCAGCGATGTGCACCACGAACTTGAAGTGGTGATTCGCATTAGCAGATTGGGAAGAAGCATCGAGGAGAGGTATGCCGGACGCTACTTCAACGAAGTGGGCCTGGGTGTGGATTTCACCGCCCGCGATCTGCAGGCCGAACAGAAGAAAAAGGGACTGCCGTGGGAGATCGCCAAGGGATTTGACTACTCGGCACCTGTCAGTGAATTCTTCCCGGTGAAGAATTATAAAGATCTGCGTAAGCTCTCTTTTCGCCTCGATCTGAATGGGAAAACCGTGCAGGATGGCAATACATCGCTTATGATCTTCAGTTTTGAAAAAATCATCTCTTACGTCTCCCGTTTTATGACTCTGAAAACCGGCGACCTGATCTTTACAGGAACACCAGCCGGGGTGGGTCCGGTGGCCATCGACGATCGCCTGGAAGCCTATCTGGAGGGAGAGAAGGTGATGGATTTTCCCGTGAAATAGTGGAAGAGGAATCTTATAAGATTCACCGCCTGGGCCTGACGAATGTTGCGGCCTACCTTATCTACAGGCCGGGTGAGGCGATCCTGGTGGACAGTGGTAATAGCGGATCGGAAGATAAGATCCTGAAAATCCTGAAGGGTCTGGGTCTTGAACCGGACATGCTGAAGCTGTTGATCCTTACCCATGTACACTTCGACCATGCAGGGTCGGCCCGGAGACTGAAAGAGCTGACCGCATGCAGGATCATGGTACATCGGTCGGAGGTGGGCCGGCTCACGGAGGGAAAGACACCCATTCCGGCCGGAACACGCTGGAAAGCAAAGCTCCTGGTGGGGGTGGGAAGGCTTTTTATCCGGTGGATAGGCTCCTTTCCCGGAGCGGAACCGGACCTGCTGGTCGATGAATCATTTGACCTGGAGGAGTTCGGATTCCCAGGAAAGGTGATCCATACTCCCGGTCACACACATGGTTCCATGGTTGTTGTGATGAATGGGGGTGAGTTGTTTGCCGGGGATACACTCTTTGGCCTGGATGGGAAACAGCATTTTCCGCCCTTTGCAGAGGATCTGCCCGCACTGCTCCGGAGCTGGGAACTGATCCGTGGATTGCAAGCTGAAATATTTTTCCCGGCCCACGGACGCAGGTTCGGCCTGGACAGTTTTCTTGCAGAGTTTGAAGGTGCAATGGAAAGGTATGGACATAGTCGAAAGCTAAAAGTCAAAAGCTAAAGGGCGTAAGGGAAAAGCTGAAAGCAGAAAGCTGGTAGTCGTAAGTCGTCAGTCCAAAGTCGTTAGCCTTTTTAGCTTACGACTTTCGACTTTTAGCTTTGGTCTATTATTCGAGGAAGGATTCCAGGGTGCTGTACACTTCTGCTTTCTGCTCTTCCGGCATGTTGTTGATCCTGGTCCGGTGCGAACCACCCTCTTTGATATATATCTTTGAATTGGTGGCGCCGGTGTGGCTGACCGCGGTAGCTGACCATGTATCGTATTCCCCGTAGATGTAGATGAAATTCTCCGCATCTTCAGTAACGTATTGTTGGAGTTCAACCGAAAGCTCTTCGTTGAAAGGGATCTCCATCTCTTCTGTAAGGGTAAAAGTGAAGACGGGGTTATCCACATGTTTCAGGTACTTTTCGAATGCATCCAGTTCATATCCATAGTAACCCATTTCGGAGAGGGCCTGGTAGAAAAAGGGTCTTAATTCAATGATGGATTCGTCAGAAAAATAGTCAAATCCTCCCACACGGTTCATGTGTGCGATCACCTCTTCAGGGCTTGAACGCCGGCCCGGGATCAGGTTCATGGATACATATCCCCATTGCCAGTAGGCAAATGAGTACTCCAGCACACAATATTCATAAGCCTTCTCCACGCCTCCTGCCAGATGGTAGGTATAACCCTTCTCTTCTGAAAATTCTTTAAATGCAGGCAGGTATTGCTCCTGGAACTTCAGGGCCATCTTCTGAAACCTCTTGATTTTCCTGCGCTCCCTGGGAGTCCCGACCTGTTCGAGGAAGGAGTAGATGCGTTCATCCTCCTGTCCAAAGTTCAGGGGAGCCACATAGGGGACCCTCACATCCACATCTTCGGGGTAGTAGTAACTGTGGTACATGACGGTCTGTCCCCCTTTGCTGATCCCGGTGGAGATCCATTGTTCGGGGTAGAGCTCCTTAAACATCTTCACAATCCTGTGGTGGTCCGAGGCTGCCTGCCAGGTATCGAGGTATTGCCACTGGATGCTGTCGGGCCGGCTGCGTCCGAAATACCTGTGCTCCACCATTACCTGGTTGCATTTGAGGGCGGTGGTGATCTCGGAAGTATAGTAGTACCTGGAATCGTAACCGGCAGTAATCATCACCACCGGTTTTGATGGATCCACATGTGATATATAGATTCTTTGTGAAAATGTCTCCCCGTCGGGATTGCGGTGGTCGACTGGCTGTTCAATCATCACTTCAAGGACCCGTTCAAAAGCAGATTCATTTTTCAGGACCCGCACCTCCTTCACCTCTTTCCTGTTGAGAAAATCGTCCAGGCTGACCAATGCCCATGCGTTCAGCATGGCAACAGAGATCAGAATCCCTGTAAGTAAAAACTTCTTCATATGCACATCAATGATAAATCGCTCTACTTCTGCAAAAATAGCGATTTTTTACAGATCTATGCAAATCCAGGGGAGTGTGCAGAGCTTATTCCAGTAAGCGATAGACCGGGTAACGCATGTAGGTGGGTTCCGACCAGGGAGATCGTTCGTAAATGAACCTGAGCTGACGGTAGGAGCTCTCTGCAAAAGCGGGATCCTCCTTTTTCTTTTCCCGGAACGCTAAGCTCAGTCCGGGATCCTCCTTAAGTAGTTGTTCGGCTGTCTCCTCGAAGATGTAGGGGGAGAAGTATTCGTTCCTGAAGAGGATTTCGTCGAAGAAATTCCAGCTGAAAAAGGAGTCATATCCTTCCGGTTCAAGGGTCTGCACCAGGTATTCAATGGCCCGCTGCCTGACGGGGATGATGTAATCACCTGCCAGCAGTTTAATGGCTTGCGTCTCCTTCCGGACTTTCACATTGTAATGGTGGTAGTGGCCGTTATAGGGTTGTTTTTCCGTCTCATACGATTCAATGTAATAGACCCTGGCTTCCACGGTGGTATCAGTTGCGAGGGGGACCATCTTCACCCCATTCAGGACCAGCCGCTCCACCACCTGGCTCCAGGCTGACGGAACCACATAGTACTCCGGCACATTCACTGTAAGCTCGGGTTTGAAATATTTATAATAGGGGATTTGCTTCTCCCAGGTCTCGGTCCGGTCGTAATAGTACCTGGAGAGACCGGTAACACTGCTCTCCTTTTCTTTTACCCGGTATCCTCTGAAGGGGATCATGTCGTGCCGGGAGGTGTCGAGCGACCACTGCAGTGTAAATTCCTTCCGGTTCAACTTCTCCTCCCAGGCACTCTTTTTCATCTCGCTCAGCTCACTGCTGTGCAGTCCGCTGAATTTCAAGGTCTCCCTGAGAAAGTACCAGGTGGAGAGCACCCGGTCCCCGAAAGGTTTGAACATATGGGTCTCCACGGTAAATGCGATGGTGTTGAACAAACTGGCATATCCCGATGTGTACCTGGGATAATCCATAAATGCCAGAATCCCCTGGTCGGGCGATCGTTTTATGCTCCAGACATAGGGGCTCATCTCATAGGGGGAGTTATCCATTCCTTCAAAAAGAGAAGGAACGAGGGAGGAGTCGATGAGCCTGGCCTGTGACGGTTCGTGCCGCTGGGCATGACTGTGGATCAGGGTGATGGTATAGGGATAGTCGGAACCGTTGGAGGTATGTGTATCCACAAAGATGTCGGGATCCCACC
>JAGLPR010000395.1 GCA_023137255.1 Bacteroidales bacterium
AGGTCCAGGTTCTTTGCATTGCCCCTGAAACCTTGTTCCACCGGACCATTCTGGTTGGCCCTGTGATAAGCACTGCGGTTCAGTGCCCCTCCCACATTGAGAATGGGCACAATGGCCACTACTGTGTTGTTGAGGTACCGGTCATAGCTATCCCTACCTGAGAGGAGATCGAGGGCCAGTTTCAGACTGGCGTCCACCCCGCATGGTTCTCCCGGATGGATCCCGTTGTTGATAAAGAGGATGCTTTTGCCCAACTCCCTGGCACTCTCCGGATCAAACTTCCGGTCGCGGTCAATCACAAAGAGATGAAGGGGTCTGCCTGCATCGGTCCATCCCACTTCCATGAGCCTGGCGTCATCGAACTTTTCATCCAGCCATTGGTACATGTCAATGGCTTCCTGCCACGTCACTGTCTCATTTTGCTCATACCTGAGTTCTACCTGAGCTGCTGCCGGCAGGATGGTTCCAGCCGCAACTGTGATCAGGACCATCATCGGTTTGATGAGGTGTTTATCTGCGTTCTTTCTCCAGTTCATTTTTTAGTTTGCTAAAAAATCCGGTGATTAAGCTCTCTGCTCCGCTCTCTTCCGCATTCCGGCAGAGATAAGCCGGGCGGACTTTTTTGGCCATGCCGTGGGTACGAATATAGTTAATCACTCCCAACTGCCCTTCCAGAACCGCATCGGCATGGTCCACCTTCTGCAGCTGCTTGTTGTACAGATTAAAAAACCGGGTGAGCTCATCAAACTGCTTCCGGTACTCCCCGATGACCTTAGTACACTGACAGGATGAAGTGAGGTTCAGAAACCTAAGTCCTGAATTTTCAAGAATGCGGTCTCCCAGCTCTTCCAGCGGAATGCCCCGTTGCAGGTAGATCTCAGCATACCTGTAGATACCGATCACCCCCATGGCTTCCAGGTCGTCTGCCACAGAAAGAATTCCCAGGATTCCCGGGGATTTTCCCGTCTCCGGATCATGATAGATCCGGGCATCCTTGCGATCGTGCATCTCGATGGCTTCCAGGATGATATCAAATCCCGGAGGGAGGGGTTTGCCGGATTCTGAAAACCAGGAGCGGCAAAGCTCTTTGCCCAGCCTGCCGTGTTCCTCCCGGGTCGATTGTACCATGCCCAGGTCGTGAAAAAGTGCAGCAATCAGCACTCCTTCCACCAGGGCTGGGTCGAGGGAGGAGTTGAATGTGGCGATCTCCTTTAACAGCTGTTTAGATATGTTCCAGACGCGCAGGTGGTGGGTATGATCGTGGGAGGGAAGGAAGGTGGATCGGTAAAGTTCTTTCGCATGGGAATACAATATATCGAGCCAGTTCTCTTCTGCCTGGCCGATCCATATATTGATGGGGATTTCCAAAGAGTTTCAGCTTACTCTGGTCAGTTTCATCATGTTGGTTTTCCCCTTTTCAATAATGGGGATACTGCCCACATGAACCACCAGGTCGCCCTTTTTCAGCAGGTTCCGGCTCACCAGGAACTCTTCTGTATAATCGATGTAGTCGTTAATGTGAGTGCACTCTCCGAAATAGAAGGCCCGCACCCCCCAGACCAGTGAGAGGTCATTGATCAGGTCCTTGTTCATGGTAAAGGTAAATATGGGCGCCTTGGGCCGGTGTGAACTGATCTGAATGGCAGTGAATCCGGAGTGGGTCAGGGAAATGATAGCCGCTGCATTGACTAGCTTGGCAAGCCGAACCGCGTTGTAGCAGATGGAATCGGCCAGAAAGCTTGGCGCCTCTATCTTAGGAGGGTAATCACGGTAGTAAATATACTCCTCGGTCTCGGTGGAGTCGATGATCTGCTGCATGTTGGTGATGGTCTGGACCGGGTACTTACCCACCGAGGTTTCACCGCTCAGCATCACCGTATCGGCTCCATCCAGCACGGCGTTGGCCACATCGTTTGCTTCAGCCCTTGTGGGGGTGGGATTGCTGATCATGCTTTCCATCATCTGGGTGGCCACAATCACCGGTTTTGGTTTCGCCTGGCATTTCTTGATGATGCTTTTTTGGATCAATGGTACCCTATGGAAATCCACTTCTACCCCCAGGTCCCCGCGTGCCACCATGATCGCATCAGCTGCATCGATGATCCCGTCGATCTCTTCCAGGGCTTCTGGTTTTTCGATTTTTGCGATGATCCTGGCATGGTTGGGATGCGCATCCACCAGCTCCCTGAGGTCCCGGATGTCTTTCTCCTTTCTGACGAAAGAGAGGGCAATCCAGTCCACATTGTTATCGAGTACAAATTGGGCATCGGCCCTGTCTTTCTCTGTCAGGCTGGGCTGAGAAATTTTGGTATGTGGAAGGTTCACCCCTTTCTTGCTCGAAAGGGGGCCGCCTGCAATGACCCTGGTCTTCACAGCGTCTTTCTTATTGGAGCTGATCACCTCGAATATCAATTTACCGTCGTCCACCAGGATTCTCTCTCCAACAGCCACATCGGCCGGCAGCTTTTCGTAGCTGAGGTACGCTTTCTCGCTGGTTCCGGTACAGGGGGTGGTTACAAAGGAAAACTCCTGTCCGTCCTCCAGCACCACCTTGTCGTTCTCCATGACGCCCACACGAAGTTTAGGGCCCTGGAGATCGCCCAGAATGGCCACACTGGATCCGAGTTCCTCATTGAGCTCATGGATGAACCTGATGGTTTTCAGGTGCTCTTCATGGGTGTCGTGTGAACAATTAATCCTGCATACATCGATGCCTTCATGGATCATCTGTTCCAGTGTCTCTTTGTTTCGGGTAACAGGACCAATGGTGGCAATAATTTTGGTGTGGGATCTTTCGTGTCGCATTTCAGGCTTGTTTGATACAATAAAGTTATCCTTATTGAATTGAATCAGAAATTCTATAAACAAATATGATCATAAAACGTTAATTTAGTTATACTTTTTTTAACATAACAAGATGAGAAATATGAAACGATCCAATGTAATTGCGGTCATGATGCTGATTCCGCTAATGGGTCTGCTTACCGGGTGCTACCCCGACAAGATAGACTATGTGGATGAGTATGACCTGGCAGGGACCATGTTTGACGAGGATGCGGATTTTTCGAGCTATCTGACTTTTCATGTGCTCGACACCGTGATGCACCTGACCGAGGACAAGGAGGATGATCCTAACCTTTCCAGGGAGCATGATGAGTTTATCCTGGAGGAGATCAGGCAGAACATGCGTGATGCAGGATACACCGAAATGGTGAGTCCCGATTCACTCAATATGCCTGACCTGGAGATCTTTGTGCAGGTAATGTCCTCTGATTTTTATACCTATTACAGCTACTGGTATGACTACTGGTACTGGTATCCAGGCTGGGGCTATTGGTACCCGGGCTGGGGTGGCTGGTATCCCGGATATCCCTGGTACCCCGGGTATGTATCCTCCTACAGCACAGGCACGCTGATTGTTGAAATGCTCGATACAGAAGCGACCCTCGACGCTACAGATAGACCCGGAATGGTTTGGGCAGGCATTGTGGATGGTTTGCTTACCAACAATACCAGCAATACCAAGGCACGACTTGATAAACAGATCAACCAGCTGTTTGAGCAATCCCCTTATCTACAACATTAAAAGAGAGTTCTTATGAAAAAATATATCATCACACTATCAATCTTATTTGCGGCGCTCGCCATGAGTGCCCAGGAAGTGATCTGGAAAATGACCTACGATGTGGCATTTCCATTCTCTAGCACCAAGGAGTTTACCGACCAGGTAAGCTGGAGGGGTTTGTCATTGGACGTGGACCGTTTTGTGGGCGATAACCTGGCAGTTGGATTCGGCTTCTCGTGGAGTACTTTTGTGGAGAAGGAGTCCGACAGCTCCTATGAAAGGGATCTGATCCTGCTGCACGGTACCCAGGTAAGGTACATTAATAACATTCCGCTGACCGCAAGACTCTCGTGGTACCAGCCCCTTGATGCGCTGGAGCTCTATGGAACGCTGGGAGTGGGTGCTGCCTGGCATGAGCTCCGCCGTGAGATCGGAACCTTCGCCTTTGTGGGCAATTACTGGCAGTTTGCCATGACTCCCGAGGTAGGAGCGGTTTTCCCTGTGGGGAGCAGCTACCTGACAGCCAAGGTGCGTTATGTCATGGCCTTTGAAACAGATGATGCCCCCGACCTGTCCTACCTGAGTGTGGGGCTTGGATTTGCATGGTAGTACCACGTACTCACTGCGAAAATGATTAAAAAAAAGAGCCGGGCAGTGATGCACCGGCTCTTTTGCTAACTAACTACTACCCAACTAAACAGCTTTCTACTTCACTCTGCTTTCCAGCACCTGGCTGCTTAATTTTTCCACCTCACTAACAAACCAGATTAACTATTGCTTTTCTCTTTTCCTAAGAGGATTTCATCGATCATTTGCTTAAACATTGCCTTGGTCTCCTCCTGAGTTCTGGCGATTCCATTGCTCATGGTGGGCTTCCCATTCTCCGGAACAAAAAGGAATGCAGGGATGCTCCGGATTCCAAAAACTGATGCCAGTTCCTGCTCTTTTTCGGTATCCACTTTGTAGATATGGATCTTGCCTTCGTACTCTTTGGCAAGTTCTTCCAGTACCGGAGCTGCCTGACGGCATGGACCACACCAGTCGGCGTAAAAATCGATCAGTGCAGGTAAATCTCCCTCATAAACCCACTCGGACTGGTTCTTCTCGTAATTCATTACCTTTTCGAGAAAATCCTGCTTGGTCAGATGCACTGGTTTGCCGGCTCCCTTTTTCTGGTCGTCTCCGGCCTTTTCATCTGCGGCCAGTTCAACATCAGATGATGCCTGGGCCTGGCTGTCCAGCGTGCTTGCTGAACCATTGGTGCAAGAGAAGGTAAGAAGGGCTGCGGCGGCTATGCTAAATACAATCTTTTTCATGACAACTTTTTTTATGGTCGGATCTGACCAGGTTTATGTTTATTCTGCTACAATTAATACTTCGGAGATCGCCTGCTTGAAGGTCTCCTTAGGCAGGGCACCCATGGCCATCTGAGGCTGACCCTCTTTGGGGATGAACAGCAGGGAAGGAATGCTCTGGATTCCAAATACAGAAGAGAGTTCGCGTTGTTCCTCGGTGTTCACCTTAAAAATATCGAGCTTGTCGCCATACTCCTCTTTCAACTCCTCAAGGATGGGGGCAATGGTCTTACAGGGTCCGCACCAATTGGCATAAAAATCGATAATGGCAGGTGTATTACCTTCGAATTTCCACTCCTTGTTGTCCTCGTAGTTGAAGATCTTCTCCTTAAATGTCTCGTTTGTTAAATGTTCCAGCTTCATCTTTGAATATTTTTTATTGTTTAGTTGCTATTCTGTTTTGAATCTGTCGCAAAAGTAAGGGCATTCTTACACTCGCACTGTAACTTTAGTCACACTTACTCATTTCCTGCAAAAGACATGGCGTGGTTCAGGTAGTTCACCAGAGGGTAGAGCCCCTTGAAATCCTCCACTGCAATGTCGGGTAAATTGCTGTACAGAATTTCGGCATCGCTGTATTGCCTGGAGTAGATATAATGTTTGTATTTAATCTCCTCCAGGAGGGGGCTTTCATTGGGGAAGCCTGCCGGGCCCTTTTTCAGCATGTCTTCTCTCCCCGACCGTTCATATTTTTCTTTAATCATGGGATGGTTGATCACCTCCAGGTAGGCATCGGGATTGAAGACGATCTCCTGGCGGATCAGGGTGAGTTGCTCCCGGGGGGGCATCCATACTCCTGCAGCCAGGAAACTCTTTTCAGGCTCCAGGTGAAAATAGTAGCCAGCATCGGTCGATTTCCGGCCCCCTTTTGTCATCCAGCATCCAAAATGAGTTTTATAGGGTGATTTGTCCTTTGAGAACCGCACATCTTTGTATATCCGGAAGATGGTATCCCTGGCCTCAAGGTTTCCCAGGGCTGGATCAAAGGTTGAGATTCCGGTCAGGAGTTTCCCGGCAAACTGCCGAAAAAACTCCAGAGACTCCTGGTAGCGGGGTTTGTGGGTGTTGAACCAGTCGCGGTTGTTGTTTTGTGCCAGTTCCCGCAAAAAAGTGAGTAAGGTTTCCATAGGTATGTTTAGGTGTAGAAACATGAATCGGCTTATAAAAGTTCAAAGAAAACATTAACTTTAGCTAACAGCTTATTGTTTATTCACTGATGCCGGCAGACCGCAAAAATATACCAAGGGAGTTGACCTCGCCTTCAGATGAGTTTCTTTCCGCCTCAGAGAGATTCAGGCTTTTCTGGTGGTACTGGGATCACATCAACCGGAAGATCACCATGAGCCCGACTTTAATTGAGATCCTGGGGCTCACGCCTGATACATTCGACCAATCTCCGGAGTCCATGTATAAAAACATTCATCCCGAGGATGTGGTACGTAATGTGGAAAGGATGAGCCAGGTGATTAAGGGGGAGACTGAGCTGTATGAGATGGAATACAGGATCAGGGATTCGGAAGGCAGGTGGCAGTGGTACTACAACAGGGGAACAGCCATGTATGGAGAGGATGGTGGAGAGCCGGTCGGAGTTGGCGGCATCACCATGGATATGTCGGGGCCTTTTAAGCAGTTGCTTTCCCGTGTGGAGGAGAAAGAGAAGTTTGAGTTCATTTTCAGGAATACAAACGAAGCCATCGCGGTTATAGAATTACTTGAGGGCAAGGCTGGAAATGTTGTGGATGCCAATAATGCGGCTTTGAACTTGTTTAATAAGGGCCCGGAGGTTATCGGAAAACCTTTACCCGATGAAATTCTGCAAGATAAAGTGATCGGCAAGGATGGTGTTCTTATGAAGGATGTTTTTGAAAAGGGATTTGGAAGGATTGAACGGAAGCTTAAGATAGGAGATATTTTTGTATGGCTGGAGATCTCAGTACATGCATTTACAATGACCGGTGAAAACCTGATTATCGCCATACTAAAAAACAAGACCCCGGAAAGAATGACTGAGGCAGCTCTTCGGGAGAGTGAGCGTCTTTACCGGACCCTTGTGGAAGCCGCAGATGATGCCATCGGGCTGTTTACGGTTGATTATGAGATAATTCTTATCAACTCCGCTATTCATACCAATTTTGGTTACAGTCGGGAAGAGTTTATGGAGATGCCCGGCATAGGCATAGTTCATCCTGAGGATGTAGAATTGCTTAATAATCAACTGGGAAAGCTTCTGCAGGATGGAAGCCTTTCGATGGATTTCAGGGTGATCCATAAATCGGGCGAGTGTTTGCATGTCTCTTCAAAAAATGTGTTGATCCGGGGTGAGAGCGGTGAGAAAGATCTGATACTGACGATTATCCGGGATGTAACGGAGCGTAGAAAGGAGATGGAAGAGCTTGAACTGGCCAAGGAGCGGGCTGAAGAGAGTGACAAACTGAAATCTGCATTCCTGGCCAACATGTCGCATGAGATCAGGACCCCCATGAATTCCATCATCGGCTTCTCTAACCTGCTGAATAATATTGACATGGAGAACGATGTTATGGAGTTGTATGTAAACAGGATTGTCAACAATTCTGAACTGCTCCTTACGCTGATCTCAGACATCATTGACCTGGCCAAAATTGAGAGCGGACAGGTCTCCATGAACTACGGCAGGCTGTCACTTTTTGAACTTATCAATGAGTTGAAGCAGCATGCCTACGATGAGGCAGAACGGCTGCAGAAAGAGAATTTAGAGATTACCTCGGTGGTGGAGGTGGATAACTGTGAAATGGAGACCGATGTACTGCGCATTACCCAGGTGATGAAAAACCTGATCAACAATGCTATCAAGTTCACCCCGGAGGGCAGTGTGGAGATTGGCTGCAGGATGGGTGAGACAGGACAAACTGTGGTGCTCTATGTGAAAGATACCGGGATCGGGATAGAACCGGAGCATTTTGAGGTGATTTTTGACCAGTTCAGACAGATCGACGGTTCCAATACCCGGAAATTTGGCGGGACCGGGCTGGGACTGGCCATATGCAAAAACCTGGTGAGGCTGATGGGGGGCAGGATATGGGTGGAAGCGGAGCCCGGGAGCGGATCTCTCTTCCAGGTGGAACTGCCACTCATGTCGTTCGGCATAAAAAAACAACATCAGCCGCCTGTGGACCAGGTTTCTGTTGCCAGAGAGTCAAAGCTGGAGATTTCCGTTCTTGCTGTGGATGACGAACCCGATGCCCTGGAACTGTACCAGGCCATGCTGAATGGGATGGGTCACTCTGTGAGAACTGCCGGCAACGGTTATGAAGCCCTCAGGATGCTGGAACAGTTTCCACTGCCCGACCTGGTTCTTATGGATGTACAAATGCCCGTATTGAGCGGGACCGATACCCTGAAGATCATCCGAGAGCGGTACCCCGGTGTGAAGGTGGTGGCTCAATCGGCCCATGCACTGGTGGGGGACAGGGACAGGTTCCTGAAAGAGGGATATGACGACTACCTCCCCAAACCTTTTACCACGGAGCAGATGGATAAGGTGATCTCAAATCACCGGGGCAAATAATCCCCTCCCCAGACGATTTCCCCCTCCTCAGGCGATTTCCCCCTTTTCAAATATTTGCTACATTTATGGGCATTATGCAAAAAATCAATGAATTTCTTCTATTCCTGAATGACTACCTGGGCGGGCACCAGTGGTTTGTCTTTTTCCTTCTGGGGACCGGTATTTTCTTCACCCTCTACCTGGGATTGCCCCAGTTCAGGTATTTCGGACATGCCATACGGATTGTAAAAGGGAGATACGACCGTGCGGAAGACATCGGTGACACCTCGCATTTCCAGGCGCTTACCACTGCATTATCGGGTACCGTGGGTACCGGAAACATTGCCGGTGTGGCACTGGCCATACACCTGGGCGGACCGGCGGCACTTTTCTGGATGCTGATGACTGCATTGTTTGGCATGTGTACCAAGTTTGTGGAGGTGACCATCTCTCATAAATACAGGGATATTCTGCCCGACGGTTCGATCTCGGGCGGACCCATGTACTATATGAAGAAACGTATGAACATCACCACCAGGAGAGGGAAGATCATTAAGACAGGGGCCATCCTGGGTGGATTTTTTGCCTTTGCCACCATCCTCTCCTCCTTTGGAACCGGAAGCCTGCCTCAGATCAACAGCATCTCCGATTCAATGTTTACCTCCTTCGGGATTGAACATGCACTTACCGGAGGTGTGCTGGCGGTCCTGCTTGGACTGGTCATTATCGGGGGGATCAAACGGATTGCCAAGGTAACTTCCACCCTGGTGCCCATGATGGCATTTATCTACCTGTTGGGAGCCATCATTGTGATTGCCAGCAACTATCAGAATATTCTGCCCTCGCTGGGCTCCATCTTTACCGATGCCTTTACCGGCACCGCGGCCATAGGCGGATTCCTGGGAGCTGGTTTTGCATTCACCTTTAACAAGGGGGTGAACCGAGGGCTTTTCTCCAATGAGGCGGGACAGGGTTCTGCGCCCATTGCCCACAGTGCGGCCAAAGCACAGGAGCCTGTGTCGGAGGGCATGGTGGCCATCCTGGAACCCTTTATCGATACCATCCTGATCTGTACCATCACCGGATTGGTGCTGCTCTCATCCGGAGTATGGAACGAGAAGATTGAAAATCGCTTTGAACAGGCCGATCTGCAGATCCTGGAGGGCACTTATCTGGAGAGTGATGTACAGGATCGCGTTATGCTTAGCAGGACTTTCAATAACGATACTACCGTGGCGCTATTCACAGGTTCGCTGCAGGTGGAAGAGGGAACCGTAGTTACCGACGGAATTACCCTTATCCATGCCGAATCTTTTGCCGACGATGTGGTGGTGACCCGAGGAAAAGAGAAATTTACCGGCTCCATTCCTGTGGAGGACGGGATAGTTAAGTTCGGGGAAATGGACCGCGATGAAACGGGCAGCAAACGAAAACGAAAAGATAAACGCAAGGGAGAAGTCTATTTTACTGGCCAATCTCTGATCCACAGTGCACCGCTTACTACCGAGGCATTTAAACGGAGCTTCATGGGCGACTGGGGACAGTACATCGTCTCTATTGGATTGCTGCTTTTTGCCTTCTCCACGGCCATTTCATGGTCCTACTACGGGGGCAGGGCGGTTACCTACCTTTTCGGAACGAAATATGTGTTTATCTACCGTATAATCTATGTGGCAGGTTTCTTTGTGGCCTCATTTACCGATACCACCATAGTATGGAACCTCTCATACATCACCATTGCCATTATGACCATTCCCAACCTGTTTGGATTGCTGGTACTCAGGAAGGACATCAAGGGGACCATCGGCAAGTACTGGATCGACTTCAGGAAGGAGTGGCCGAAGGAGAAGCTCCCGATGGGGAATCGTTAATGCTTACCTGGCATCGAGCAGCGCCACATTTTCTACGTGGTGTGTATGGGGAAACATATCCACCGGCTGGATGCTGGTGACTTTGTAGGTTCTGGCCAGCAACTCCACATCCCTGGCCTGCGTGGCTGGATTGCAGGAGACATAGACAATCCGACGGGGAGCAATTTTCAGGATCTGCTCCACCACCTTCGCATGCATTCCGGCCCTGGGCGGATCGGTAATGATCACATCCGGTTTTCCGTTCTCCCTGATAAAGGAGTCGGTGAAGATCTCTTTCATATCCCCTGCAAAAAAGCTGGTGTTTTCAATTCCGTTGAGTGTTGAGTTGACCTTTGCATCTTCGATCGATTCGGGTACCGATTCAATGCCCACCACCCGGCTGGCACCACCGGCCATGAAATTGGCAATGGTTCCGGTTCCCGTGTAGAGGTCATAGAGTATCTCATTGCCGGTGAGACCGGCAAATTCCCGGGTCACCTGGTAAAGTTTCAGCGCCTGGTAAGAGTTGGTCTGGAAAAAGGATTTGGGACCGATCTTGAATTTGAGATCCTCCAGCTGTTCAAAAATATGGTCCCTGCCCGAATAGACAATGATCTCCTGGTCGTACAGGGTTTCGTTTTTCTTTGGATTGATCACGTACATCAGGCTGGTGAGATCCGGAAACTTGTTTTTTACCGCTTCCAGCACTTCGTAAACCTCTGGAACATCGAATTGCACCGACAGGATCACCATCACCTCACCCAGGGTGGAGTTGCGGATGATCAGGTTCCGCATCAGTCCCTCATTGGTACGGTGGTCATAAAATGTGAGTCCCATTTCAAGAGCCAGTTCCCTCAGGTAGTTGCGCACCTGGTTGGTGGGATCGCCCTGCAGGTAGCAGGTTTCCAGATCCACCACCTTGTCGAACCGTCCGGGTACATGCAGTCCCAATGCATTGGTATGCTCCCTGGGAGCATCGGAAGCCGCTTCATGATCGAGCAGCCAGCGGTGGTTGGAGAAGGTGTACTCCAGTTTGTTCCTGTAAAGAGTGGTGGGGTCTGAGGCCAGGATGGGCATCGATTGGGGAATCTCGACCCCTGCAATGTGACGGAACGCGTCCACCACCTGCTGCTCCTTGTAGTGCAGCTGGCGGTCGTAAGGCAGGTGCTGCCATTTGCACCCCCCGCATACCCCGAAATGATCACAAAACGGGTCGGTTCGCTGGTCGGAGAGCCGGTGGTATTTTACCACACGTGCCTCCATGTACCTGCCTTTTTTTCTGAATACCTGGAGGTCGGCCACATCGCCAGGTACAGCTTCCTTCACAAAGACCACCATGTTGTCGACCCGTGCAAGAGATTTCCCCTCGGCCCCAATGTTTTCAATGGTCACCTCTTCAAGGAGGGGTAGTTTTTTTCTTCTGCCCAAAATTTCTGTTTATTGAGAGAGCAAAAGTAGGATTACTGCATCACTTCTGCAATTGGGTCGATGAATTGTTCTATTTTTGCCGGCGAATGATTTCCATTGACAATATAACCATCCGGTTCGGAGCTTTTATTCTGTTTGACAGCATCAGTTTCCAGGTAAACCCTGGTGACCGCATTGGATTGGTGGGGCGCAACGGGGCGGGGAAAACCACCATCCTGAACCTGATTGCCAGGTTACAGGAGGCAGATGAAGGCAGGGTGGTAAAGACCACAGGGAAGAGCGTGGGGTACCTGCCCCAGCAGATGAAGCACAGCAAGGGAAAATCGCTCTACCGTGAAGCTCTCAATGCCTTTGCTTCGGTGATTGCACTGAAAAAACGAATTGGTGTTATTACGGCTGAACTGGGTGAGAGAAGCGATTATGAATCGAAGGAGTACCTGGCACTGATTCAGGAGTTATCCAATGCCAACGAGCAGTTTGAACTGGAGGGGGGGCATTCCATTCATGCCGATGTGGAACAGACACTGGTGGGACTTGGATTTAAGAAAACTGATATGGATCGCCCAGTGCACGAGTTCAGCGGGGGGTGGCGCATGCGCATCGAGCTGGCCAAGATTCTATTAAGCCGGCCCGATTATATTCTGCTGGATGAGCCCACCAACCACCTGGATATTGAATCTATCCAGTGGCTGGAAAATTTCCTGGGCGCCTACCCGGGAGGGATCCTGATAATCTCGCACGACCGTGCTTTTCTCGACAGGGTGACCAACCGGACCATTGAGCTTTCACTGGGAAAAATCTATGACTACAGGGTCTCTTACTCCAAGTATATACAGCTTAAGGAGGAGCGGATCACCGTGCAGAATGCTGCTTATGAGAATCAGCAAAAGCTGATTCAGGATACGGAACAGTTCATCAACCGGTTCAGGTACAAAGCCACCAAGGCGGTCCAGGTACAGTCGCGCATCAAGCAGCTTGATAAGCTCGATCGCATCGAGGTGGAGAAGGAGGACGACCATGTGATGACCCTGAAGTTCCCCCCTGCAAAACGCTCCGGCACCATTGTGGTTGAGGCGGGCAACCTGAAGAAGAGTTTCGGGGAACATCTTGTACTGAACGGGGTGGACCTGGTGATAGAACGGGGCGAAAAAGTAGCTTTTGTCGGCAAAAACGGGGAGGGTAAGACCACCCTTTCCAGGATCCTGGTGGGAGAACTGGACCATGATGGCGGGTTGAAGATGGGCCACAATGTGGAACTGGGATACTTTGCCCAAAACCAGGATGAGATCATGGACGACAACCTCACTGTCCTTGAAACAGTGGACAGGGCTGCAGTGGGAGACATCCGGACAAAGATCCGGGATATACTGGGCGCTTTTCTCTTCGGCGGGGAAGATGTCGATAAGAAGGTAAAAGTGCTTTCGGGTGGAGAGCGTTCCAGGCTGGCCATGGCCAGGATGTTGCTGCAACCCTTCAACCTGCTGATTCTGGATGAGCCCACCAACCACCTGGACATGCGTTCAAAAGATATTCTGAAAAGTGCATTGCTCGCCTTTGATGGTACACTTATTGTGGTTTCTCATGACAGGGAGTTCCTGGACGGACTGGTCGATAAGGTATTTGAGTTCAGAGACAATAAAGTAAATGAGCACCTGGGGGGGATCTACGATTTTCTGCAGCGAAGGAAGCTCTCTTCCCTAAGGGAAGTAGAGCGCAAGGAGCAGCCGTCTTCACCAGGCCGGGAAGATGTGCAGTCAGGAGGAAAGGCTGGCAGAAAAGTAGCCGGCACATCCGAGGATCCTTCCTCCGGATCGCCGGAAACAGAGGATGTTGAACTACAGTCGAACAAGGCGCAGTATGCGGAAAAAAAGGCGCAGGAGAAGAAGATCCGGAAGATAGCCAACAGGGTAAAGTCGCTGGAGCACGAGATTGAGCATATCGAGGAGGAGTTGTCAAAAATGGATGAGATGCTGATGAATCCAGAGAACATCAAAGGGATGGAGGTGTATGAGGAGTATGAGCAGCTCAAAAAGAAGCACGATGAGGCACTGGCTTCCTGGGAGAAGCAAACCCTTTTGCTTGAAAAGGTGGCAGGAAAAAGAAAATAGTTAATTTTATAAGCATGGTAAGGAACGGTTTCTGGTTCATTTTATGTTGTGCCCTGGCCGGCATGACAGCGGGATGTGCCTCGTCGGAAAAGGCAACTACAGAGAAGACCCAGGGGTCCATGGCCTCCCTTTACAATCCCAGCAGGCTTTCGTTGCATCCCGATTTTTCCATCTTTCACGAAAACAACAACTACTCGGTCCTCTACATCAGGGCCTATCCTTCCGAACTCAGGTTTAACCAGACCAACGAAGAGTCTGAATACCGGGCCCTACTGAAGGTTAAGTATGAATTGATTCACCTGGAAGAGTCGGGTAATGAGAATATACTGGTCGATTCGGCCTCGGTGGTGTATAAGTTGAGGCAACGTGATGAGAGGAGTCCGGCCTTTTTCGCTTCACTCACCATCCCCGTCAGGCAGGGTCAAAGTTACCTGCTTAAGGTGGAGACAAGGGACCTGAACCGTGGGAGCATGGGACTGGAGTATCTCTATGTGGACAAAATCAACTCTTACAGTGCCCAGAATTTCAAGGTGGTATCCATGTTTTCGGGATATCCCAAATTCATGCGTTTCTTTCTTCCGGGAGAGCGGTTCAACGTGAGGTACCGCGACAAGTCGATCGACTCCATCTATGTAAACTTTTACAGACATGAAAGCGAATTGCCTCGTCCTCCCATCACAGCCACGTCGGACTATACCATGAACTACACCCCCGATACAAGTTTTGTATTTCCCCTGGTCGATACAGCGAACTACAACCTCAGGCGGGAGGGGATGTACCATATACAGGTGGATCAGGAGCGGGATGAGGGGCTTACCCTGCTGAATTTCGGGGGTTCCTTTCCCGATGTGAAGACCCCTGAAGAGTTGATGGAACCACTTTTCTATCTGGCCACGCTGGCCGAGTACAGGGACCTGCGAAAGGAATCCAACCGTAAGCTGGCAGTTGATAATTTCTGGTTAAAAATTGGCAACAACATTGAGAAATCGAGGGAGCTGATACGGATCTACTACAACCGGGTGGTATATTCGAATCTCTATTTCACTTCCAATAAGGAGGGATGGAAAACTGACCAGGGGATGATCTTTATCCTGTTCGGACCTCCCAACCGGATCCAGATGACCGGAAACGGAGAAAGCTGGTACTACTATGCAAAGCGCAAAAGCAAAGCAGTGGAATTCAAATTCAGCCGCCAGCACGACGCCTATTCAATCCAGAACCTGGTGTGGAATAAAACCACCGAATCGCAGATGTACTGGAACGAGGCAGTCAGGTCGTGGAAAAGAGGAAAGGTATATTCAATGGGCTCCTGATGGTAAAAACCGATCGTTATATCTTCGGTATTCATGCGGTCCATGAGGCTGTGGAAGCAGGAAAGGATGTGGATAAGGTACTGGTGAAAAGGGGGGCCGGATCAGATCTTCTGAAGAAGCTCCTGGGTACTTTACGAAGGATGGAAATACCTGTTCAGCAGGTTCCTGTTGAAAAGCTGAACAGGATCACAGGGAAGAACCACCAGGGGGTGATTGCCTATCTTTCGGAGATCTCCTATGTGGACATCACATCGCTGCTTCCTGCTGTTTTTGAATCGGGCGAAGATCCTCTGATCCTGTTACTCGACGGGGTATCGGATGTACGTAATTTCGGAGCCATTGCACGCAGTGCAGAGTGTGCCGGTGTGCACGCCATTGTGATCCCCTCATCGGGAAGTGCTGCTATCAATGCAGATGCCATAAAGACCTCGGCCGGGGCACTCCACAGGATTCCCGTTTGTCGTCACCGCGACCTGTATGCCGCAGCAAAGTTTCTGCAGGAGAGCGGTCTCAGGCTCTTTGCAGCCACTGAGAAAGCCGCCGATTCGATGCATGATGCAGATTTGACCGGTCCGGCAGGGATCATCATGGGGGGTGAAGAGCGGGGCATTTCACCCGAGCTGCTCAGGCGTGCCGATGCATGGGTCTCCATTCCAATGAAAGGTACCATCGCCTCTCTGAACGTGTCTGTGGCCTCGGGGATTGTGCTGTTTGAGATACTTCGCCAGCGTGGATAACAGCCTATTCCAGGGGCAGTTGCCGGTTAAAACTCTCCTCCAGCGATATAAAGGTCTCTGTACGTGAAATCCCTTCGATGGCCTGCACCTTATTCACCAGAATGTGTTTCAGGTCCTCATTGTTCCTGGTAAAAATCTTGATAAAGATGGAGTATCCCCCGGTAATGTAATGGCACTGGGTAATTTCGGGAATATCTTTCAATTGTTCCACCACTTTGGGATAGAGACTGGCACTGTCCAGAAAAATTCCCACATAGGCGCAGGTGGCAAACCCGATCTTTTTGGGACTGATGCTGAATTCCGATCCGGTAATCACACCCATTTTTGTCAAGCGCTGAATCCGCTGGTGAATGGCGGCCCCTGAAACCTTACATTCCCTTGCAACTTCCAGGTAGGGGATCCTTGCGTTTTTTGTTATCAGCGAAAGGATCTTGCGATCCAGTTCATCTAAATGGTGTGTCTCGTCCATAAGTCAGCACTTTGATGATTAGTTAAGAACCCCAAATGTAGTTACAATTTGAAAGAACATCACCATGATTCATGTGATATTAAACATAATTGAT
>JAGLPR010000396.1 GCA_023137255.1 Bacteroidales bacterium
ATGAGTTGTTCGAGCAATCGCTTCCACGGATCGGGGAAATTATTAAATCGGGGACCGGGGCAGTGGAGATCAAGAGTGGTTACGGTTTGAATACCAGGGATGAGTTAAGGATGCTCAGGGTAATCAAACGACTGAAAGAAGAGTCTCCGCTTACTATCAGATCTACCTTCCTGGGAGCCCATGCGGTGCCTGCAGAATATAAATCCAGTCAGGACAAATATGTGGAGTTGGTCATCGACGAGATGATCCCGGCAGTGGCGGAAGAGAATCTGGCTGATTACATTGATGTTTTCTGTGACCGCGGGTTCTTTACGGAGGAGCAGACCGGTCGCATCCTTGAGGCAGGGGCCAAGTTCGGTCTGATACCCAAGATACACGCCAATGAACTCGATTACTCGGGAGGAGTACAGGTGGGTGTAAGACACCTGGCCCGGTCGGTGGATCACCTGGAATTTGTGGGTGAGGCTGAGCTGGACGCGCTGAAGGGGAGCCTTACCATGCCAACCATCCTTCCAGGAGCTTCGCTCTTTCTGGGGCTCACCTATGCGCCGGCGAGGGAGATGATTGAGGCGGGACTGCCGGTGGCACTGGCATCTGATTACAACCCGGGATCATCGCCCTCCGGAAACATGGAGCTGGTTATGTCGCTGGGGATCATTCAGCTGAAAATGCTTCCCTACGAGGTGCTCAACGCTGTGACCCGGAACGGGGCTTATGCCATGGGACTGGAAGAAACCCATGGAACAGTTACCCCGGGAAAGGTAGCCAACCTCATCATTACCGATCCCATGCCACGGTTTGGCTTTATGCCCTATGCCTACGGGAGCAGTCAGATTAACAAAGTCATCTTAAACGGAAAAATCCAATAAAACTTTATGAGCAAGGTAATAGAATGTGTCCCCAATTTCAGTGAGGGAAGCGATATGGAGATTATTCGCCGTATCACCGATCAGGTGGAATCAGTGGAGGGAGTAAAATTGCTGGATGTGGATCCGGGAAAGGCCACCAACCGTACGGTGGTGACTTTTGTTGGAAGTCCCGAAAGCGTAGTGGAAGCAGCATTCCAGGCCGTAAAAATGGCTTCCGAGATCATCGATATGAGCAGGCACAGTGGCGAGCATCCACGGTTCGGGGCCACCGATGTATGTCCGCTTGTCCCGGTGTCGGGGATTACCATGGAGGAGACAGTGGGGTATGCACGTCTGCTGGCAGAGCGGATAGGAAACGAGATAGGAATTCCGGTCTACTGTTACGAAAATGCAGCATTGTCAGAAGGACGAAGAAACCTGGCCAGTGTCAGGTCGGGTGAATATGAAGGCTTGAAAGAGAAGCTTTCCGATGCTGCATGGAAGCCCGATTTCGGACCTGCTGAATTTGTTCCCCGCACAGGGGCCATCGCAGTGGGTGCAAGGGACTTCCTGGTGGCATACAACATCAATCTGAATACCACCTCCACCCGCAGGGCCAATGCCATAGCTTTTGATGTACGTGAGCGGGGCAGGGCCAAACGAGAAGGCAATCCGGTGACCGGAAAGATTGTGAAGGACCAGGATGGCTTACCGGTCATGGTTCCCGGATCCCTGAAGGAGGTAAAGGCCATTGGATGGTTTATTGAGGAGTACGGAGTGGCACAGATCTCTATGAATCTGACCAATATATCGGTGACACCGGTGCATGTGGCTTTTGATGAAGTATGCAGAAGGGCTGATGCCAGGGGAATCCGCGTGACAGGTTCCGAGTTGGTGGGACTGGTGCCCTTGCATGCCATGCTGGAAGCGGGCAGACATTTTTTAAAGAAGCAGAACCGTTCTACGGGGGTTTCCGACAGTGAACTGATTAAGATCGCGGTGAAATCGATGGGTCTGGATGAGTTGGGAGCCTTTGATCCCGATGAGAAGATCATAGAGTATCAGCTCAGGAAGGGGAGGAGCAGGGAGCTGGTTGATATGACCCTGCGTGGTTTCGTGGTAGAGACAGCCTCAGAATTACCTGCTCCTGGTGGCGGATCGGTAAGTGCATATATGGGAGCAATGGGTGCAGCGCTAGCGACCATGGTGGCCAACCTGTCATCACACAAACGAGGCTGGGACGATCGCTGGGAGGAGTTCTCAGACTGGGCGGACCGTGGAAAGGCGATCCAGGAGCTGTTGCTTCAGCTGGTGGATGAGGATACTCGTGCATTCAATGAGATTATTGCTGCGTTTGGACTTCCCAAAAAGAGTACAGAGGAGAAGACGGCCAGGAAGGCGTCCATCGAGGCAGCTACTTTAAACGCCATTGAGGTTCCGTTCCGGGTGATGAACATATCGTTTGAGGGTTTTCAGGTGGCAGAGGCCATGGCAGATATTGGAAATCCAAACAGTGTATCAGATGCCGGTGTGGGTGCCCTTGCCCTTTATGCATGCATTGAAGGGGCATGGCTTAATGTAAAGATCAATGCAGCCGGTATGAAGAGCCATACACGTGTGAAGGAGATCCTGGATGCCGGAAGCGTATTGTTGAAGAGTGCGGAGGAGACAAAGAAAAGGATCCTTGCCACGGTCAATGAGAAGATCGAATCGTAGGCGATTTTTTTGGTCCCAAAATTGTACTAATTTCGGGGGACCATTGAATGGAAGGGTATTGTGAGAAAGAGCTTAATCACCATAATAATATTCATTGTTGCCGCAACTGCTGGTTTTTCGCAGGAGCGGCTTCTCTCTGATCAGTCAGTTTTTGAACGGAAGAGCACCATTACAGCACTGCCTCCCGACGGGGCCAGGATCGAGGCTGTGGAGTATGCCAGGAGGCACAATCTCCCGGAACGTTTGGTCTACGAGGATGGCACAGTAATGGAAATCAAGCGCTTGTCTCCAACCGGAAAGCCCCTCTATAACAGAACTTTCAATCTGAATGCGGCCAAAACCATCTCCAGTGACAAAGTATGGGAAGGAGGTTCCTCAGGACTGGATCTGAGCGGCGCCGGTATTTTGGTGGGGGTCTGGGATGAGGCCCAGGTCCGGACCACCCATGATGAGTTCGGGGGAAGGGCAAGCGTCCTGGACAACAGCACCGAGTTGTCCGACCATGCCACTCATGTGGCCGGAACCGTTGGAGCTGCAGGTTTAACCGGCAGTGTTCGCGGGATGGCCAATAAAAGTAGAATCGACAGCTATGACTGGAACAACGACGATGCAGAGATCAGAACCGCGGCCGGACAGGGATTATTGATATCCAATCACTCCTATGGATTTGCTCAGGGCTTTGAATACGACCCCGGAAAATCAAGATGGGAGTGGTGGGGCGACCAGGGAATCAGTGAGACAGAAGACTACAATTTTGGTTTCTACGGACAGGATTCAAGGAGCTGGGACGAGGTAGCCTACGATCATCCCAAGTACCTGCTTGTGAAATCAGCAGGAAATGACCGGGGGGACGGACCGGCAGCCGGAGCCACTCACTACATATGGACCAACGGAGCCTGGGTGGAAAGTACCACGGTGAGGGACCTGGATGGAGGAAATGATGGATTTGATTGCCTGGGCTCCAGGAGTACTGCTAAAAATATACTCACCATTGGTGCCGTGGCTGATATTACCGGGGGGTATGAGCAACCTTCGGATGTGGACCTGGCCTCATTTTCAGTCTTTGGTCCTACCGACGACGGTCGCATCAAACCTGACATAGTGGCCAACGGCATGGGGGTTTATTCCACCACCTCGGGGTCAGATACCAGCTATGGATCGAAGAGCGGAACCTCCATGTCGAGCCCTTCAGTAGCAGGCTCCATGGCGCTGTTACAGCAGCATTTCAGGAGTCTGCACGGAACCTATATGTATGCCTCGCAGCTAAAGAGCCTGGTGCTGCATACAGCGGATGAAGCCGGGAATCCGGGTCCCGATTACAAGCATGGGTGGGGCCTGATGAATACTGCCAGGGCAGCGGAACTGCTCAGTACAGTTCCATCCGACCGTTTTTTTTACGATACACTGCAGAACCAGGAGACACAGGAGCTTGTTCTTTTCAGTCGGGGTACAGAGCCTGTGAGGATTACCATTGTCTGGACCGATCCTGCAGGAGAGATTCCCGGTCCACAGCTGAACCCCACCAACAGGATTCTGGTCAATGACCTGGACATTCGCTTGACCCGGCAGGTGGATGAGCAGATATTCAGACCTTATGTGCTGGACCCTGCCAATCCTTCAGCCACTGCGCAAACGGGCGACAACAACCTGGATAATGTGGAGCAGATCTACCTGGATCAACCCATGGTCGGGTTCTATACTTTACAGATATCCCATAAAACTTCACTGAGTAACACCATGCAGCCCTACGCCATTCTGGTGACCGGACTGGAGACAGATTATGTGGCCAGCGGGTACAATGAACTGAATGACGCTAACGGGGCCATACTGCTTACCTCAGCTGATTATTACCTTAATAACATGGATGTACAGTGGTTTATTAACCCGGGAAACGGACAGCCCGTCTCAATCTATTTCGATTACCTGGAGACAGAAACAGACCAGGATATGCTATCCATTTATGACGGCGCAAATGACTCGGCTCCTCTCCTTGCAGAGTTTTCGGGGATCCTTGAGTTAACCGATATCACGGTGACCGGGAGTTCCGATGAGCTGTTTATCACTTTTGTTTCAGATAACCAGGTGACGGCAAAGGGCTTTCTTGCCAGGTATTGTACAGTGGCCCCTGAAGGGGAGTATGCCATTGTGGGAGAGCAGTATCCATGTGAGTCAACCACCGATTCCTATTTTGCATTGGGACAGGAAGGAGCAAACTTTATCTGGGACAGCGATCTGGGATGGAGTATCCAGGAAAAATCGTTCAACGGGATTGATCTTGATATCGGGGCCACCTACGGGACCCTCTCTGTAACACCAGTGAACAGGTGCGGATCCGGAAATTTGTCGGACATAGCCATTTTGCCCCTGGCAGCTCCTCCGGTGCTGGATTTCATAGAGGGGGATACGGTTCCCTGCGCCGGGCAGTCGACCCGCCTTCATACCAATTCTCTTCCCGGGACCACCTACAAGTGGGAGTTGCCACCCTACTGGGCCGGAGCCAGTGAAAGTGATACAATTTTCTATAAACCGGCATCCAAAGGTTCTGTTATTGTTGCAGGGTACAATGCCTGTGGCAAAGGGAACGAGCTATCAAAATACATCGATGTGCTGGATGTGCCTGTGAAACCCAGCATACTTAGTGACCATATTCCACCCTGTACCAATACAGTGCAGGACTTTTACGTACCGGGAGTCCCGGGAAATGAATATCTCTGGGAAACACAGAACGACTGGACCATCCTGGGTGATCCTTACGGAGACACAGTAAGCATTGCAGTTGGAGAGGCACAGAGCTTCCTGTTTGTGAACAGCAGCAACAAATGCGGATCTAACCGGACCAACCGGTTGTTTCTGACTGCACCAACTCCCCCTGAACCCAGGGTGGCTGAACTGGAAGGATCAAACGGGTATCCTGAACTGCAGGTGACCAACGATGTTGAATTTTCATCCATCCAGTGGTACAGGAACCAAGAGAGTGTTCCGGGTGCCAACGGGAGATCCAATCCCCTGGTGGTGAACCTGAATGGATTCTATACCGTCGAATCGGTCAGCGACAAGGGGTGCCGGACAATGATTGCCGAGGCTGACGGAATTAATGTGAAACTCGATCACCTGGCGTTCCTGGCCTACAGGGTAAGCAAGAGCACCGTGGCCATCCTCAATACCACCACCAGATATACGGAATTTCAGATCATTGGCATATCGGGCAAGGTGATGTTTACAGGGAGGCTTCAACCCGGCTACAATGAAATTCTGTTTCCCTTCAACGGCATTTTTGTGGTAAGGTTGAATGAGAGTGGTATCGGAGCAAACTTCAAGGTTCTTTTCTGACAGCCCTCTTACTGGAGTCCATCAAAGTATTCACAGAGGCGGACCACATCCTCAGTCTTTTTGAGCTTAAGCTTTTCCGATTTGGCGAATTTTGCAAGCTGAGAGTGATGCTCCGGAAAGATCTCCTCAAGTGATTTTTTTCCCCTGAACTCCAGGGCTGGTTTTCCCTCTTCCTGGATATAGATCGATTCGGCCAGCTTTTCGAACCTGGCTGGTTTGAATGCTTCATACCCTGTTGCCTCTTCTGCCTGAACCAGCAACACCTGGTTGTGCAGCAGAACCCTTGTGGGACCTGTATGGATCGCTTTCATAAAGGTCTGTTTTCGTGATTTACCCAACATGTAATGAACATAAAGAAAGGTTTCGCCTTCCAGCCAGACAGTATCCACCCTTGTCACTCTGGGATCCAGAAATTTAATACCCTGCTCGGTTTTGAACTCAAAGTAATCCTCATAGGGATTGAATCTTAGCTCAAGGCCTGTATACTTCTTCTTTTTGTATGAAATCGTACCGGTATGGAAGGCCTCATCCAGGTAGGGAGTACCCTCAATTTTGGAATACCGCTCATCCTTATTCTTGATATAATCAAGGTCGGTATTTATAAAATTGATCATGTCCGAAGCCGAAGAGATTATATTGGTCTGCCCTGAAACCATAATTGCTACTAGCAGAAGTCCAGTTCCTATGGCAATCGTTTTTGTCTTCATAAGTGCTTGAGGTTTGAGGTTGAAATATAGCGATTCTACAGGTGTGAAAAAAAATGGTATCAAAAGGGACACTCCATATTATTAGTGTATCCGGATTAAGAAAAAAATATGGATAAAAAGAAACCGTCTCATAATTCAAAATGAGACGGCCTCTTCTCTAATTGTTTACTTACATTCTAATCACTGTTTGGTCATGACTGCCGTCCAGGTTTCACCATATGAAGTACCACCTACAACAGTAATGGTTCCATCAACATTGAAAGTAAAATCTCCATAGACTATCTCACCCCAAGGATCAGCTGTGTCAATGAAATAGAATTCACCACAATCATCCTTGATAGTTCCCGGCCAATCACCAGGAGGAGCCCAGCCGACAGCTGCATAGAAGTAGTTATAGGTCCCAAATGAAAAATCGGAAACTGTATATATACCTTCAACTTCGGTTGCTGTGATGATGATAGTATGCTCCAGGTCCACTACCGGATCTGTAAAATCGGGGAAAGATGAAGTGGTCACTGAAGTGTATGTTCCTACAATCACAGCAGGATCAGAAGGACAATACTGCTTCAAATAAAGGGTATACTCATTGTTGAAGTTAGCTACCACATCTCCTGTGAGTGCAAATACCAGCGTGTCGATCCTTCCAGCCATATTGTCAAAGTGACCCACAACGGAAATATCAGCTGTGACCGATCCTGCAGGAATGGTCACAGAGTTGGGCAGGTCATAATGTGTTCCGGCTGTTCCAGATGCATATACTTCGCTCAAGCTAATAGTCAAGTCATTACCCAGAGGTGCTGGAATGCCAACTTGCACTAAAAAGGGCGCATTGCCATCCTGTACTGGGTAATCACCTGTAGTTCCATTGGTAAAACTAGCAAACGGATCACCTTGGTAGAGGATCTGTTCCGCCTCGCTACAGCCATTCAGAAGAAGGGCAATGGCGAAGATGGATAATAGTTTGATTGTTATCTTTTTCATGATCAATTGCATTTTATCATTAATAGCCTGGATTGGGTGTGATGTTCTCATTGGCCTTCAGCTCTTCATCCGGAATGGGCCATTGCCACCTGTTATCGTCAGGAGTTACTGATAGCTCACTCTGGCTGGGTCCGGGATTGGTAATGGTCCCTGCAGATGGATGAACCACCGGTACACGTTTAAATCCAAGTCCTTTACGTTTCAGGTCCCAGAGTCGATGTCCCTCAAAGCAGAGTTCTCTCTGACGCTCTTCCCAGATGGCAGCCTTTAGTCCTTCGCCTACAAGAGCTTCTTCAACATAACCTTCGATGCGATTGCTTCTCAGATCGTTGTAATCTTGAAGGGCAATTACATCATTATTCAGTTCAGCATTAGCTTCGGCCCTGATCAGGTACATCTCCGACATGCGGAACATCTTGTACATGTTCGAGTTGGTGGTTACCTCGGGATTGTCATAGAAGAGCGGGTTTCCGGGATATTTCCAAACCAGGTTCCAGGCCCAGCCGAACTTGGTTGTATTGAACCTGAAGACAATGTCACTGCGAATATCGTTCGCATTGAAAGCATCCAGAATCCACTGAGCCGGTATATAGTCGGAGTTTGGAGCACCCTGGGAGCTGTTGTAATAGTTGTATCCAATGTATCTGCCGTTGTAATCTGCCTTGGTGAGTCCCACCCTGAAGATTACCTCAGGTCCCACGTCGTTCAGAAACATACTTGCATAAGATGCTGAATCGGTGGCAAGTCCGTAATTGGCATTGTCGATTACAGTAGTGGCATGCCCCACAGCATCGCCCCAGTTGCCCATATAGAGATTCACCCGGGCCATGAAAGCTTCAGCTGCAACCGGTGTCAGGAAGACACTAGACACATCGGCAGCACCATTGTCAATCATTAGGGAAGCAGCAGTAGCAGCCTCGTCCAGTATGAAGTTATATACCTCCTGAAGGGTGTTCCGCTCTGGTTCTGCAATCTCAAAATGCTCAATAATAGGTACTCCGAGTTCGGAGGCCGGATCGGACTGGGTGTAAGCCTTGGCAAAGGCTTTGACCAGGTCAAAATGAGCAATGGCTCTGGCCAGCCTGGCTTCACCTTCGATCTGATTCAGCTCCGCCGCAGTCGCTTCGATATTTGGAAGGGCATCTATTACGTTGCTGGCACGGACAATTACTGTGTACATCAAGTCCCAGGCATTGGTGATCCCTCCATTATCCGAGAGGTAGGACCATTTGTAGATCTCACCCAACTGGTTGGAATACCCGATGGTCGACTGAACGATATCGGTCTGTACATCGGCATAGGCTACAAAATTTCTCCCGTAATAGGAGGTGGATTTAAATCCAGAGTATACACCATTCAGGGCCACCTGGGCATCCTCAATGGTTTGAATTGCAAGTTCAGTTGCTACCTGGTCTGCCGGAGTTTTGGTAAGAAAGTCCTCACAGGCAGATACCATAAACAGCATCATTACCAATAATATGCTTATTCTTTTCATCTTTCTATACGTATTTAAAATTAAAAACCGGCATCAATACCAAAACTGATGGTCTTGACATGTGGATACTGTCCCAATTCATATGCAGCATCGTATTCCGGGTCGAATCCAAGGTACTTGGTCCAGGTAACCAGGTTCTGTCCCTGGGCGTAGACTCTGAATGATTTAAACACCCTGGTGGCTTCGGCCCATTTCTGAGGTATGGTATAGGATATGGTCAGGTTCTTCAGACGCATGAATGAAGCATCTTCCAGAAGCCTTGTGTCAAAGTAGTTGGAAAAGTCCGCCTTGGGGACATCGGTAATATCTCCCGGTTCTTTCCAGGCCTCCAACATCTTCACTGATTGACCATAAATTGCAAACAGTCCGTTGGATTCCATAAAGTACCTGGTGTTGTTTACCATATACTTTCCATACACCCAGGTGAAGAATGCAGAAGCACTGAGACCTTTCCAGGAAGCAGTGGCTGTAAAACCACCCTGCCATGGAGCCACCCAGCTTTTATCGACATATCTTACATTACTTACCAGGAACTGGTTGGTTGGATTGCCGTCCACATCCAGGTAGATCCTCTCACCGTTGGCTGCGTTGACACCTACATATTCAACCATTTTCCATGATCCGTACGGCCTGCCTACTGCGTGGTACCAATCTGAATCATCTTCTGAAGGAAGTTCATCCTTACCACCGTAAAGTTCGAGGATTTCGTTGTGGTTGTAAGCTACGTTGGCGTCCAGGTTAATGGTGAAATCTGAGGTGCGGATGATGTCGAAGTTGGTTGTAACCTCGATTCCCTTGTTCAGCATTTTACCAATGTTGTTCCATCCTGAATTAAATCCGGTAGTGAGAGAGAACGGTACTTCAGATAGCATGTCGGTGGTGAGCTTGTGGTAAACCTCCACGATAAAACCAAAGCGGTTCACCAACTGGAATTCAACTGCCGCACTTGAGAGCATTACCTTTTCCCAGGTAAGCCCCGTATTTCCGGGCTCATTGGGGAAACTGGCATTCAGGTCATAGTATGCCCCTGAGAAAGAGTATAACTGCAGGTGGTTGTAGTTACCGATGTTGTAGTTACCGGTGGTACCAACGCTACCCCTGATCTTCATCTGGCTGAGGATGTCCACATTTGAAAGGAAACCTTCCCGTTTCATATCCCACTGGCCACCCACTGACCAGAAATCGGCCCAGCGGTTGTCGGGACCAAAACGGGAGGAAGCATCCTTCCGGTAGCTGGCATCGATAAAATACTTGCGTTCGTAATTGTAACTGGCGTTTCCAAAGAATGAGAGCACAGAGTACTCAGTGATGTTGCCATCCCAGTCGTCACCCACCTGTGCGGTTCCGTTCAGCACCTTGATGATGTTATTAGGCAGTGTGAAACCTTCGGTTTCGAACCACTCATTGTTGAAATTAACAGATTCTTCACCCAGGTAAACGTTGACATTGTGGCTTCCGAAATTTTTATTAAAGGTCAGCAGGTTGGTGTTGGTCAGCCTGAATCTTCTGTCGAATTGTCGGTATACTTCACCGCTGTTGGTGCTACCCCATGCAGATTCGGGATGGAGGTAACCGTAGTTGATATAATCGGCGAAGTCAGCCCCTACAGTGCTCTTGAACTTAAGATAGGGCAGTATGGCATATTCAGCATATACACTACCTACCACCTTAAGACGGCCATCCAGCTCATCGTTCAGATCGAGCTGCTGGATGGGGTTGGCCCAACTCAGACCATCTTCGGGAGTAGTGTAAGATCCATCCTCACGATAAGGTTCCACATAAGGATTTTCCAGATAGGCCCTGAAAGTCAGGTTATAGATGTTATTGCTCTGAAGAACAGGGTTCTGCAGCTCCTCATAACCGGCTGTCAGGTGAGCGCCTATTTTAAGTTTGTCTGACGCTGTATGATCAATGTTGATCCTTCCCGAGTAACGCTTCAGGTCAG
>JAGLPR010000397.1 GCA_023137255.1 Bacteroidales bacterium
GAAGGTGATCGGTTCCAGCAGGCGTTTGTTGATTACCCAATTCCTGGCAGAATCCTCTTTGCTGACCTTCTTTTCCCTGGTGCTTAGCATCGCCCTTATTATGATCTTGCTGCCTCAGCTGAATATGCTATCCGGGAAGGATTTTTCGCTGGATATTCTGGGCCGACCCATTGCCATTCTGAGTCTCATCGGAATCATGTTTGTGGTGGGTATCCTGGGGGGAGCCTACCCTGCCATCTTCCTGTCCAGGTTCTCACCGGTAATGGTGATGAAAGGGATCACCCAGTCGGGCACCTCACGCGGGATCTTCCGCAAGGTGCTTACCGTGATCCAGTTTACCATATCAGGAGTGATGATTGCCAGCACACTGGTGGTGATCAACCAGCTCGATTACATGCAAAACAAGGACCAGGGATGGGATATGGAGGATGTGGTCAGCATGCAAATTCCCGACAATGAGCCAATGACCAACATGCGCTTATTAAAGGAAAAGCTGCTGGAAAATCCTCAGATTGAATATGTTGCTTTAACCAACACCCCGGTTGGAAGAGGCTCCGGGAAGGTCATTTTCGATATGGAGACCTCCAACGGAATGGAGCCCCGTGGTATCAATTTTGCAACGGTGGACCAAGACTTTACGGAAACCCTGGGGATCCAGATGGTGGAAGGCAGGGACTTTTCTCTTGATTTTATCGGGGATACCTTAACAGGGGTGCTGGTCAATGAAACCCTGGCGGAAAGGTTGAATTGGGACGAGCCCATCGGCAAGCGTGTCCAGGCGGGCGACGGGGGACAACTCATGGCCCGGGTGGTTGGTGTGATGAAGGATTACCATCAGACAGGTATGTATAACGAGGTGGAGTCGCTTATGCTGCTGTATCGCCGCGACAGTCCATTGATGTATGTGAAACTGGCAGAAGAGGACGCCGAGGCCTCCCTGGCATTTATAGGCGAAAGATGGGCAGAGATCTTTCCCGGGAAGCCTTTTGACTATGCCTTCCTGCAGGACGATTTTATGGAACAGTTCAGCAACGACCGGAACCGCCGGGCTGTCTTTGCCGGGTTCACCATTTTGGTCATCATTATTGCCTGCCTGGGTCTGTTTGGGCTGGCATCCTATACCACAGAAAGAAGAACCAAAGAGGTGGGAATCCGGAAGGTATTCGGGGCAAGTATCGCAAGGATCCTGAGGATAATCTCCTGGGAGTTCCTGGTGCTTATCCTGATCTCTTTTGCTTTGTCCATTCCGGCTGTATGGTTCCTGATGACCGACTGGCTGCAGAATTATGAATACCGGTACGAGATGGGTCCGTTGATCTTCCTCTGGACCATCCTTCTGATCCTACTGCCAACAGCTCTTACGGTCAGTTACCAGTCCTACAAGGCAGCCACTGCAAATCCAGCCGATTCCATGACTGTGGAGTAAATGGTCCTTCTGAAGTTTCGGTTCCTTTAAGTTCACAAGAATTGCTAATTTTGTGACGCTTTAAAGGACTGAAGAATGACAGAGAATAAAGAAGATACCGGGGAAAAGAAGAGCCTGAACTTTATAGAGGCCATGGTTGAGGAGGATTTGCGGACGGGCAGGGACGATGGAAGGATACATACACGCTTTCCGCCGGAGCCCAATGGATATCTTCATATCGGTCACGCCAAGGCCATCTGTCTCGATTTTGGTATCGCCGAAAAATATGGCGGGAAGTGCAATCTCCGCTTCGACGATACTAATCCCACCAAGGAGGATGTGGAGTACGTTGATTCCATCAAGGAGGATATCAAATGGCTGGGATTTGACTGGGAGGACCGTGAGTACTATGCGTCCGATTACTTCGGTAAGCTTTACGATTTTGCCGTGGATCTGATAAAAAAGGGCCTGGCCTATGTGGATGATCAATCCTCCGAAGAGATGGCCAGTCAGAAAGGCACCCCCACCGAACCGGGAACGCACAGTCCCTACCGGGAGCGTTCTGTGGAGGAGAACCTGGACCTTTTTCAGCGGATGAATGCGGGAGAATTTCCGGAAGGATCCAGAGTACTTAGGGCGAAGGT
>JAGLPR010000398.1 GCA_023137255.1 Bacteroidales bacterium
ACCGGCGATACCTGGAAGGTCTATCCCATGTATGACTTTGCCCACGGGCAGTCTGACTTCTTTGAAAGGGTGACCCATTCGCTCTGCACCCTCGAGTTTGAGGTGCACCGGCCGCTGTACGACTGGCTGGTAGAACATTTGAAGAGCAACAATTACAGACCCAGGCAAACCGAATTCAACCGCCTGAACCTGAGTTACACGGTGCTTAGCAAACGGGTATTACTCAACCTGGTCAAGGAGGGACATGTAAATGGATGGGACGATCCCAGGATGCCTACTCTGACCGGTCTTCGCCGCAGGGGATACACCGCAGAGTCGATCCGGAACTTCAACGACAGCATAGGCTACACCAAGGTGATGGCCAACAACGATGTGGGATTGCTGGAGTATGCGGTACGTGAGGACTTGAATAAGAAGGCTCCCAGGGTTATGGCGGTACTGAATCCGCTGAAGCTGATCATTACCAACTACCCGGAGGACAAACCCGAGGATATGGAGACCATCAATAACCCGGAAGATGAGTCCATGGGAAGCCGCACTATTCCTTTCTCCAGGGAGATCTATATTGAGAAGGAGGATTTTATGGAAGAGCCTCCAAAGAAATTTTTCCGTCTCGGCCCAGGTCGCGAGGTGAGGCTGAAATCGGCCTACATCATCAAATGCGAGGATTACCTTAAGGATGAAAACGGGGAGATTACAGAGGTATATTGTACTTACGATAAGGCCACCCGCAGCGGCGGACCCGAAGCCATGCGCAAGGTGAAGGGGACCCTGCACTGGGTATCGGCCAAAGATGCCATCGAAGCAGAGGTAAGGCTTTACGATCGCCTGTTTAACGATCCCGAACCGGCGGGCCATAAAGATAAGAGCCCGGCCGATTTCCTGAATCCCGATTCACTGAAGGTGATTACAGGTTATCTGGAGCCCTCCCTGGCAAATGCGAAACCCCTGGATCAATTTCAGTTCCAGAGGCTTGGATATTTTAATGTGGATCCCGATACCACGTCGGAAAAACTGGTCTTTAACCGGACGGTGACCTTGCGCGACAACTGGTCGAAGAGGGGTTAAACGCTGCTCAGAGTAAACTTCCTTATCAATGACGAAATTTGGGACCCTCCTGCTCTTCCTGCTATTGTGCTTTTTGCCTTAATTTGTTTTCGGTCAGTCTGAATTCGCTCATTGACAGTTCCAGGCTTGGAATTACGGCCGACATCAGCGGCAGTCCCCAGCTTCGGACTTACTATGATATCCATCTTGGAAAGAAACGCAATTTCATTGGGTCTCTTTTCGTCAATGCGAAAATGGAGAAACTGCCCTTCTATTCAGACGATGTGGATATCGGGAATTACAATCATACTTTTGTAAGGGGCGGACTTGCGTTCAGGCAACACCTGGGCATGAATCACGATCTTGGAGCTGATATATATTATCGCAACTCTTCCCTCAAACTCTCAGGAGATATCATAGAGGTGCTACTTGAACAGGAGTACCTTGAGAATTTCATTTTCAGGGGTCCCGAAGTGGCCTTTATCTACCAGTTTAATACTTACGACAGTCGTCTGTATCCCACAAGGGGAGCCAGTGTGATTATTAAATACAGGCAAGCTTTCAACACAAGCTCTATCTCACAATTCAGCTATCCCGACAGTCTGGATCTGGAGAACCGGATCAGTGAAACCATGGATCCGTACTGGCACCTGTCGGCATTGTTCAATATAATCTTTGTCTCCGGCAACTATTCAACACTTCTGGATGATATCTTATCCATGAGCGATCAAGGGCGGTATATGGGGGCTGGTGCAGGATTCACCTATAAGACCTCAATTGGTCCGGTTTCCGTATACCTGGGATCCAGAACAGATCTCTGGAATCCCATCTGGTATGCGAATATAGGTTTTACATTCTAAGGTATGCGAACAGCATGGCTGTTACTTGTGACTGTACAGGTGCACATCCTGTTGCGGGAACGGGATGGAGATTCCAGCCCCGTCGAACTGCTTTTTCACATTCTCTGTGATGTCAAAGAAGAGTGACCAGTAATCTTCGGATTTTACCCAGACCCTGAGCTTCAGGTTAACTGAGCTATCACCCAGCGACTCTACCATCACCTCCGGAGGATTCCCATCCTTTAATACCCGGTCATCTTTCTGAGCCATTTTCAGAAGGATCGCCTTTGATTTATCGATGTCATCGCTGTACCCGATCCCAAAGGAGAAATCGATTCTCCGTGTGGGCATGACGGAAAAATTGGTTAGCGAACCGGTAGCAAGCGGAGAATTAGGGATCACTATTTTCCTGTTGTCGGGCGATACCAAGATCGTGTTAAATATCTGGATCTCTTTAACGGTACCCATAAAACCCTGCGCTTCTATAAAATGGCCCACTTCGTAGGGTTTGAACAGGAGGATCATCACCCCTCCGGCAAAGTTCTGGAGTGTACCCTGCAGTGCCAGGCCTACAGCGAGACCGAGCGCACCCAGTACCGCGATGAACGATGTCATCTGAATACCAACCATACCCATCACGCTGATGATCAGCATGATCTTCAACAGTATATTGGTCATGGATTTTAAAAACGGAATCAGGGATTCAGTCACCTTCCCCTTTTTCATCATGCGCACCAGCGCTTTTGTGATCCACTTGATCACAAGAAGACCAACAATCAGGACGACGAGCGCAAGGACGAATTTCATACCGTACGCTACGAACAGTTCATACATTTTCTCAAGGATTCCTTGGAATTTTTCCATATGATTTTTTATTTAGGGTTTACATCAATAACCAGATCCACTCAGATTTGTTGAATGAAGTTAGGAATTTTTATGCAGTACTTAAAACGAGAAACCAAGCTTTGTTAATCCCTGACGTACTTCTGGTGCGGACATAAAGAGATCCCACAACAAACCGGTTCGGTAGTTCTCGATCATCACCACAATGGGGCCCTGGTCTATGGCCAGGTAAGAATCGGCCCACCAGTTCTCGGACTGGTTAAAAGCATCATGGAACCCATATTCGCCCCACAAACGATCTTCATATTCATAATAGAAGTACCTGATGGCCCAAAGGGAGAATTCCGGGGTGTATGGAAGGGATGAGATGGCAGCAGTGGGGGTGATTACTCCCAGGTCATTGGTGGGGGAGTGGGCACTATATCCCTGGTGATTGTCACTAGCCGTCAGTCCCCAACAATCGGGGCTGTAACCTTTAAATCTGTTTGGATTCTGAATACAATGCTGCCTGTTAATCAAAGAGTGGTTCACATTCTGATCCCAGTAGTTGGCATAGGTGTCCACCAGGTTCCGTGGATCTAGTCCCAGGAACGAATAATGAGAAAAGAACAGGGGTCCGCCATAATCTTCTCCCAGTGGCAGATCAATTCCGAAATAGTCTGCCCCGTTGACAATATCCCCGTTCCTGGCATAACCGTTATGATACACCATGGAATCGATGGAATGGGTGAGTGAGGATGCTGCCAGCACATAAACAATCAGGGTTTCATTGTGTCCGCGAATGGCATGATTCATCTCCCAATCGAATTCGGGCGACCAGTGCCAGTAGAGCACCTCCTCCCCTCCACGGGTAAACCAGTCCCACTCCACCTGGTGCCAGAGG
>JAGLPR010000399.1 GCA_023137255.1 Bacteroidales bacterium
TCCAGATATTCCGCTTCTCCAGGTGGATCTTTTCGTTGAAGAACATGTTGGCGATCACCTCGAAATAGGGGGTGTGATCGGAGATGTAGAACTGGTTGTTGCCTGCCCGTTTGGCGGCCAGTAAACCGTTTTCTGAAAGAAACTTCTGTACCGAAAGGGCGACAATGTGGGCCGTATCGAGCACATTGACCTCGAAATTCAAAAAGCGACTGATCTGGTTACGTATGATTGGGTAGTGGGTACAGCCCAGGATCAGTGAGTCGATCCCCTCAAGCTCCTTACGCGACAAATAGGAACGTATGATGGCGTTGGAGATGTCGTCAAATACAAATCCCTCCTCGATCATCGGTACAAACAGCGGTGTGGCCAGTGAACTTACCTCTACACCGGGTGCACGCTTCGTAATCTTTTCCTGATAGGTTCCCGAATCAATGGTGGCCTTGGTCCCGATGATCCCCACAGATTCGGTACATGCTTCCCCGCTTCCGTCACACACCTGCTCCACCACCGGGTCGATCACATTCATCACCACCGCCTTATCGCCCACATGTGCTCGAACCTCCTCATAAGCATTGGAAGAAGCACTGTTGCACGCAATCAGGATCACCTTGCAATCCTGTTTCATCAGAAAGTCGGCAATTCCCAGGGAGTACTGCTTGATGGTCTCCCGCGACTTATCACCATATGGCAGGTGGACCGTATCACCAAAATAGATCAGCTGCTCGGAGGGAAGCATGGTATGCAGCGCATGCGCAATGGTGAGTCCTCCAACTCCCGAATCAAATAACCCTATGGGACGCTCATTTGCCATCTGTACCAATTCCGGTTTCTGTTTCAAAATCTAATGTAATGAAAAAAGGGATCATGAAGCTACATTCCTTCACAATCCCATAATACTTTAAGCTTTCGCCTTTCAGCTTTCAGCTTTTGAGCTTTCAGCTTTTGAGCTTACTGCACTCCAAGCTTGGCTTTCACCAGGGGCAGCATATCCACACTCTCCTCGGATGCGTAGATGGGGTTGCCCTGGCTCATATCGAATACATAAAGAAGGCCGAGCTCCTTAGCCACTTCGTCAATGGCTGCACGGACCTTGTCCATGACCGGCTGGATCACCATCGAGCTCTGCTGCTGGAGGTCCTGCTGTGCAGTCTGTGAATAGTTCTGGAGGCGCATCTGCAGCTCCTGGATCTCAGAAGCCTTGGCCTCTTTGATCAGGTTGCTCATGGTGGCTTCGCTGGCAGTAAACTCTTCGATTTTTTTGTTGATCTCTACCTGGATCCGTTCGATCTCCAGTTCGTAGTGTTGTCTCAGCTCCTGCACCTTTAACTGTGCTGAATCAAACTCGGGCATAGCCACGAGTATCTGCTCGGAAGTTACATGTCCAAATTTCTGTGCGTGGAGTGTAATGGCCATTCCAACAATGGCAATGGCCAGGATCATTCGTTTCATCATCTTCTTGTTTATTATTTGCGTATTTAACTGATTACTTGCTTAAAAGAGCGTACAAATGTAAGGTTTTAATTTTTATAACCTAACTTCTTAAGTACTTCGTCACTCAAATCATAACGCGGATTTGAATATAAAATGGAAGCTCCGGAAGCGGTGTCAAAAATGATGGCATAGCTCCCTTCGGCCGAAAGCTCCTTCACCGCCTTGTAGAGCGCATCCTGGATCGGCTTCACCAGCTCCTGGCGTTTCTTGGAGAGGTCTCCTTCGGGACCAAAATACTTGGCCTGCAGCTCTTTCACCACACGCTCCCGGTCCATGATCTCCTCTTCCCGCTTCTTTTTCATCTCATCGGTGAGCAGAACCCGCTCCGACTGGTAGGTTTTGTACATCTTACTGATCTCTTCGTACTCTGCAGTAATCTCAGCTTCCCAGGTTTCCGAAATCTTGTCAAGCTCCCCCTGGGCAGCATTGTAAGAAGGGATGTTCTGAAGGATATATTCTGTGTCGACAAATGCGAACTTCTGTGCCAGGGCGTTTCCTGCAAAAAGGCTTAGTACCAGGGCCGATATAAATAATTTTTTCATGGTGCTTTGGTTTTTTGGATCTATCGGTAAATATTTCTGTATCCTGTTCAAACTCCGTACCAAAATATGCTTTTCCTTAAAATTCGAACAGGGTTTGCTGCTAAAACATCCATATCTTAACTATTCTTAACAACCTGAATCTGTGGCTAAAACTGCTGTCCCATGGTAAAGTGGAACTGAGAACCACTGAGCCCCGGGTGTCCCGGATAGGGATCAAATCCATATCCCCAGTCGATCCCCAGCAATCCGAACATGGGCAGGAAGGCACGAACACCCACCCCTGCGGCACGCTTGGCGCTAAACGGACTGAACTGATCGATGCTGTACCACGCGTTCCCTGCCTCCAGGAAACCGAGCACAAAGATGGTGGCCGACGGATTGAGCGATACAGGGTAACGAAGTTCCAGGGTATACTTGGTATAAACGTTCCCCGATTTGTTACCGCTCTCATCGACCGGAGTCAGACTCCGGTTAGGATATCCACGCTGTGCAATGGTCTCCCGTCCATAGAGGTTGTATCCCGATAGTCCATCCCCCCCCAGGTCGAATCCTTCAAAGGGAGAGGGACCGATGTCGTCGTTGTAGTGACCCAGGTAACCGTACTGCATGCGGGCCATCAGTACCAGGTCGCCCAACAGGGCATGGAACCAGTCGGCCTTGAACATCCAGCGGTGGTACTCCACCCACTTGTATTTATCATCGTCGGGAATGTTGATGTAATCGCGGCCCGGATTAAACAGTGAGTAAGGCGGTGTGATCTGAAGGCTCAGGCTGATGTTGGAGCCGCCTCTTGGATAGATCATCTGTGTCTGCGAGTTCCGCCCGATGGTGGTGGTGAAGCTGAAGTTATTGAAGTGGCCATTTTCCACAATAAAGAGCCCCGGATAATCCTTCACCTTGTAACGCTGATAGGAGAAGCCGTTGTAGAGGGTAAAGAAGTCGTCGGGCCAGGTAAGCCGCCTTCCCAGTCCTAAGGTGGCACCAATCACCGAGTAGTATTCATCGGGAATGTTGCTGGCATCCCCTCCTGCCCAGAATGCATAGGGGTTCCTGTTCATCTTGGAATAGTAACCCGAAATAGAGAAAGAGTTGGGTTTGCGTCCGCCGAACCAGGGTTCAATGAACGAGAAGTTATAGGACTGGTACAACCTTCCGTTGGTCTGTGCCCTTATGGAGAAGGTCTGACCGTCGCCCGAAGGCACCGGTCTCCATGCCTTGGGATCGAAGAGCCTGCTGGCTGCAAAGTTGGAGAAGCGGATCCCCACCGTTCCCACAAGCATACCGCCACCGTAACCACCCGATACCTCCAGCTGGTCGGTGGCCCTCTCTGTTAATTTGTATTCAATATCGACCGTTCCGTCCGACTGGTTGGGAATGGGATTGGGTTCAATCTGTTCCGGATCGAAATGTCCCAGGTTGGCCAGCTCCCTCACCGTACGGATCAGCTCCTGCTTGCTGAACTTGTCGCCGGGAAGCGTACGCAGCTCGCGCCGCACCACATGTTCGTTGGTCCGGGTATTCCCGCTGATGATCACCTTGTTGATCAGTGCGATCTCCCCCTCGTAAATCCGCATTTCGAAATCGATAGTATCGTCCTCCACACTCACCTCCACCGGGGTCAGCGAAAAAAAGAGATAACCGTGATCGAGGTAGACCCCGTTTACCGCATCTTCGTCGATAAAGAGCCTCTCGTCCAGAATGGACTGGTCGAAAATATCTCCCTTCTCAATACCCAGGACCGCGTTAAGCAGCTCGGATGGGTACTTGGTGTTCCCGATCCATGTGACGTCGCCAAAACGATACTGGTTCCCCTCCTCCATGTTCAAATAGAGGTTGAGCCGGTTGTCCATTTCGGGGATAAAGCCCACCGAATCGGAGATCACCTTGGCATCGCGGTAACCGTTCTCGTTGTAAAACTCAATCAGTTTTTTCTTGTCCTCTTTGAATGTTTCCGATACCAGTTTGGATGCCTTGAAAATATTGATATTCACCTTCTTTGTGTCCTTCATCTTTCGGCGAAGTAACGAAGGTTTGAAGGTATTGGCTCCTGTAAAATAGATCTCATCGATCTTAACACGGCCTTTCTTGTCCACATTGATCTCCATGTGCACCATGTTCACCCTGATGGTATCGTCCTTCAGGTTGATGCCCACCTCGGTATTGAGGAAACCCTTCTCGATAAAATGGTCACGGATGATCCTCTTGGTATTGTCCATGATGTCGTCGGTCACCTGCTGTCCGTTCCGCAGGTTGATCTTCTCCCTGAGATCCTGCTGCTCCGATTTACCCACACCGACAATGGTGAGACGCGAAATCCGCGCCCGTTCAGTGAGGTAGATGTCGAGCCATACACTGTCATTGCGGATCTTCTTGGCCGAGATCATGGCGTCTGAGAATAGCCCCTGGCTCCAGAACTTCTTCAGCACATTGGTCACCTCGTCGCCAGGAAGGGTAATGGTATTCCCCGGTTTGAGTCCCGACAGGCTCACCAGCACCTCCTTCTGGATAAACTCTATGCCACTGACAGTGACCTCGGCAATCACATACTCTTTGGGATGCTCATAGTCCATGACCCTGAGCGAGTCGTCGCCCACCTGTTGCTGGGCCGCCATACCTGAAAAGATGGTCAGGAGCGTAATAAAAAGAAAAGTCCGTTGTCTCATTCCTGCGCTAATATTCCTTCTGTTAATTATTAAGTAAAGCCCTGGACTTTCCACTCACCTTACCGAATCGTCGCTCCCGTCTCTGATAATCGATAATGGCTTCGTAGAAATGCTCCTTGCTATAGTCGGGCCACAGTACCGGTGTAAAGTACAGTTCCGTGTATGCAAGTTGCCAGAGCAGAAAATTGCTGATCCTCCTCTCTCCGCTGGTTCGAATAAGCAACTC
>JAGLPR010000004.1 GCA_023137255.1 Bacteroidales bacterium
GGTTTCATGCAATTGCCTGAGGAACTGGAGCTCTTTGTCGGAAAATAGTTTCACATGTGGGAGGACCTCCCGGATCAGTGTGTGATTGAAACCGGGAATGATATTCCGTTCATCAATCTCCAGGCTGAAATAGTGGCTGGTATCGATGGGGTAAAACAATTCAAAGGCCGGACCTGTTTTGTACCTGGTTCCCCTGCCCGCTCCCTCGGCTCTTACCATTCTCTCTGACAGGAGTCCCGACAGAATCCTTTTCACAGTGGCATAGCCCATGGGGATTTTCACTCCTTCGTGGATCTCTTTGGATGAACGTGAAGGATTGGCCCGAATGAATTCAAGTATCTCTTGTGGCTTGCGGCTCATTGTAATTGCAAATGTAGCTCATTTTTTAATGAAAATGAGACTGAACTGATGTAGTTCTGAGCTTAAAGTTGGTTCTGAGCTTAAAGTTTATGCGGCTTCACCTTCATAAAGCGCAAAAATTTCAGCAACTGGCCGGCCAGTGGACGGGTAACGTCTCTGCGCTTCCAGAGGTCGATGTACCAGCCCATTTTTTTGGAGACCGGGATCTTGTGGGTCTCCACAAACTCGATAAGAGTGCCATCGGGATCTTCGATGTAGGCAAAGTGACCAGCAGCCTCGCCCATATCAAAGGGCTTGCCGGTGGGATGGATGTCCGAATCGACGGTAAAGGGGAATCCTTTGGCAGTGCACTCCTCCTTCAGCACTTTCATGTTGAGGATATCAAAACAGAGGTGGATAAATCCCAGGTCACCCCAGATGCGGTCTTTGAAGATCTTTTCGGGCTGGCGGTCCAGCGACTGCACCAGTTCGATCTCGGTGGGACCGAACATCCTGGCAAAGGGACCCTTGCGAACCTCGCTGTGTTGAAGCAGCACCCGCCTGAATTTCCCTTCGCCTCCTGCAATCCCTTTCAGATCGTCAAAGGTTCCCTCCTTGTCGTACACCACCTTATCGTACCCCAGGATGCCGCTGTAAACCTCCATGGACTTATCCGGATTGGTCGAGCCGATGATGGCACCATAGGAGCCTCCTGTGGGCTTCTTATATTTGGTCATAAACATGGAGTGTTCCTCCACTACCTGCCAGGTATTGTTATAAGGGTCTTTCAGGTAGAAGTTCTCCCTTCCGGCCGGGTCCAAGGTGATTTCCGTGAGTATGGTGGCCTCTTTGGAGAGGTGATCATAAGCCGCTTTTACATTGTGAGACTTCACTTTCCCGGCAAAAATTCCCAGGTCACCCATCTGCAGTTCAAAGGCAGGGGCCAGTGGGGTGCGCTGGGTGTGCTGCCAGATCTCGAATCCGCCTCCTCCCTGCATGTTCATGGCCAGGCAGGCATGCCGTTCCCAAGGTTTGCCGTTGGTATGGGGCAACATGTACTCGGCTATCGCCTTTTCTTCAAAGATCCTGATGTTCATTCCGAAATTGGGAATGTACCACTTCCACGCCTCGTTAAAACTGGTGACTCCCACGCCGATTTGCTGGATGCCGGAGATATATTTTCTGTCTAATTCCTGGGTCTTTTTCATATTGGGTGCAAAGATAATCGGAATTAATGGGTTTT
>JAGLPR010000040.1 GCA_023137255.1 Bacteroidales bacterium
ATGATCTGATCGCGAAGCCTGATCCCCGCCCTTTTGGCAGGACTCTCCGGCAACAAGTTTATGATCCGGGCAGTATCATTCAGGATAGAGAGACTGTGTATCCCCGTATAACCGTCATATACTATGATCTCTGTCTGGGCACCGGATCTTACCGGCCAAACCAGGAGCAGCAAGACAAGGAGTGTAGTAGTTAAAAGTCTGAATGAATTCTTTCCTCTGAATGTTGTGTAGTTCATGGGAGGATCGCCTGAGGGTGCCAATAATTTTCTGACTCATAAAGGTATGTAAGGGAGAGGAATTAACCAAAGTGTTATAGCGCATGGGTCGGAATATTATATATTGGATTTGGATATATCGGATATTTATATGTACATTTATGTTATGATATCAAAAGATTTACTCAAAGGCACGTTGAAGACCATTGTTTTGAAACTTCTCGAGGAGAATGAAAGAATGTATGGCTACGAGATTACCCGGGAGGTAGAGAGACTCACGGAAGGCAAAGTGCAGCTCTCATGGGGGGCGTTGTATCCCGCCCTTCACAAACTTGAATCGGACCGGCTGATCACTTCCGAGGAGGAGAGCATCGGGAAAAGGGTGCGCAAGTACTATCGCCTGACCGAATCGGGCACCAGTGCAGCCAAAGAGAAGGTCCGGGAATTCATTGATTTTGTGACCATCATGGGGCGGGTTCTGGATACGGGACCCAGCCTGAACCTGGCTTAAAGCTGAACCTGGTACTAACTAATGGCCGAACTGACTGACAGGGAAATTGAGATCCTCAACAGGGAGATCGACAAGCAGGGATTAACCTATACCCAGCTTCAAAAAGAGCTCCTCGACCATCTCTGCTGCGATATTGAAGCAAAGATGGATGAGGGAATCGAGTTCCTGAAGGCCTATGAAGAAATCAGAAAACGGCTTGAAGACAACAGGATCCAGGAGATCCAGGAAGAGACACTGTTATTGATAAACCAAAAATATCGTATGATGAAAAAGTTCATGTATATTCTAGGTAGCATCGCCCCTTCACTACTGATTGTAGGGGCTGTTTTTAAACTCCAGCACTGGCCTGGTGCCAATGTACTCATTGTTCTTGGCTCCTTTCTACTGGGTGCCGTTTACCTGCCGGTATTCGCCATGGTAAGCATCCGCGATACCCGGAAGAGAGAGAAACGGGTCAATATGCCTATGTATGTGGTGGGTGTTATCACCGGCTTTATCTTTATCACCGGGGTGCTGTTTAAAATCATGCACTGGCCTGGCGCCGGTGTGGCGCTTACATTCAGTGTATTAATTACTGTTGCTGTCTTTATTCCGGTCCTGGTTATCCAGGCATTGAAGGATAAAGAGAACCAGGTTCAGAGTTTTAGCATTCTGATATTTATTCTTGCATTTATGGCCGTAAATATCATGGTCTTCGCCCTGAAGGTATCCAAGAACGTGCTGGGCTCAATCGTCGTTACCACAGCAGAAAATATGGCTACCAGTCAGATAATTGAATCAAGGAACACCTTGCTGCTTGAGAATGTCCAGCTGGAGCAGACCAAACTTATGGCTGAAGAGACCGATGAACTGGATCACAACATCCAGATGATCATGGTCGATATTCTGATGGCTACCCATGAGAACAACCGTGCAGCTGTGAGTCTGGACAACACGATAGATCTGAAGAAAGCCAGCTACTTTGATATCCACAAAAGTACCGAGCTGGTCATTTTTGGGAACGAGATCTCAAAAGGGAAAGGAGAAGAATTGCAAACCGCCCTGGAAGCATACAGGGAGCTGCTGATGGTCCAGGCAGGGTCCGAATTGGATAATGCCATTGAACGGATGCTTAACACTGGACCACAGGACAACGATCAGGTTCCATGGTTGGATTACCACTTTCGTCAGACACCCATGATTAGCGCCCTGAACACGCTCTCCAACCTTCAGCTTAAAATTCGTTTCCTGGAAGGAGAGGTCCTGAATGAGTTGCTGGCAAAACACCAGCCACAGGAATTGAATCAATAACAGATCAGACCCTTACACCGATCACGCTTACATCGTCGATCTGCTCATTTTCGCCACGCCAGGACTCAAAGGCATCTTCAATTAGTTGCCTCTGGTTGTCCATGGAATTGTCCTGCATTGAGAGCAAAAGCTTCTTAAAATTCAGGGATTTGTACTTCTTGCGATGCTCCCCGCCAAACTGGTCCATAAACCCGTCAGAAAATATATAAAATGAATCTCGCTCATTGAGTTTGATGGAACGGGAGGTGAAACTGGTCTCTTCCCAGTGTACACCAATGGGCTGCTTATCTCCTTTGAGTTCGTATAGCTGGTAATCACCGTTTTCCGTGGAAGCAAATGACTCGAGTTCCTTTCCGGCTGGAACTTCCTTGTTCCGGATCACATAAAGCGGATTATTGGCCCCGGCAAACTGAAGCTCCCGGGTGGTCTTATTGAAAATCGCAACAGCCATGTCCATTCCATCTTTCTGCTCATCCACACCTCCTTCCTGAACCAACATCTCCTTTACTTTCAGCCTCAGTTGTTCAAGAATTTCACTGGGGGCGCGAAAACAACGGTCCCCAATCAGATCGTTTAGCATGGTGATCCCCAACATGCTCATAAATGCCCCGGGTACACCATGTCCGGTACAATCGGCTCCCACAATCACCAGGTGATCCTGCACCTCCTTGACCCAGTAGAAGTCCCCGCTAACAATATCTTTTGGTTTTAGAATAACAAAATGCTCCGGCATTACCTCATTCAGTAATCCCTGGGAGGGCAAAATGGCCGATTGTATGCGCTGTGCATAGCTGATACTGTCGGTGATCAACTGCTTCTGCGCATTGATCTTTTCATTGGTTCTCCGGATAAATTTCATCCTGCTGTAAAATCCCACAGCCATGGCAAGAAGAAGTAGTCCGAACACTCCAATCGCTATGGTAACGACACGCTGCCTTTTGCTCTTCAATTGATCGATCTCTGATTTTTGCTCCAGAATTTCAATTTCATCCTGTTTCTTTTCCAGCTGATAGGAGTTTATCAGGTTGTTGGCTTGGTTTTCTGACTCAATCCTGTAAATGGTATTATCAACCGTGTTTTGTAGTGACAGATACTTATATGCATTAGGAAAATCCAGTAAATCCGCATAATTGGAGGCCAGTCCCTCATAGGTGCTTGACAACTCGTTATTTAGGCCTATCTCCTCTGCAATAGATTCGGCCTGACTGTAGTAATCAATGGCCTTTTGTGGATTGTCCTGCTCCTCACAAGTAGAGGCCAGTCCCAGTAATATGGATACTATCTCACGCTGGGCATTCTCCCTTGTGGCCATCTCCAGGGCATCGTTGTAGTAAATGGTTGCTTTCTGATAATCTTCTTTCTCCAAATAAATATTTCCAATAAAAGTTAATGAAGCAGCAATATCTATGCTACTTGTAACAATGGTTAAAGATTTCTCAAAATAATGGAGCGCTGAATCATACTCCTTCTTCTCAAGGTAGAGCTCTCCCAGGTTAATTGAACCCAAACCCATCAATCCCATGTTGTCGACAGACTCGCCAATTTCTATGGCTCGCAAATAGTAACTTCGCGCCGTATCCAGGGTGGCAGGTTGTTCAGAGTAGACCAATCCGATAGTCATCAAAAGAGTACCTATCCTGGTGCTGTCTCCCAGATCTTCTGCTATCTTCAGAGCCTGTAAAGAGTGCTCAATGGCTTCCACATTTTTACCAATGGTATAATAAGCTGAGGCCTGGTTACTTAAAATATTTGCTACAAGCTTATTATCCCCCAATTCCCTATAGAGTTCCAGTGCCGGTTCCCAGCTCTTAAATGCTTCAGGATAATTGGCCTGCATAAAATATCCCAGCCCTATGTTTTTAAAAGCCATGGCCAAACCTCTTTGATAACCGAGCTGGTTGGCAAGTGTTTTTGCTTCCGTACCATATTTAATCCCTTCATCGGGTGATGCTCTGAAAACCAGGTCGGCAATGGTATTGAGGGTATTCACTTTATTGGTATCCTCTTCCATGGTTAAGACGACCAGTTTCAGGCTGTCCACCTTCGTAACCTGGGCATTGATAAAGATTCCGTTTGAAAGCAGGATAAAAAACAAATATGGCTTGAAAAATTTCATTTCTAAAGCACATTCATGTGGAACCCAGGCAATTTACCTCTTCAGATAGTCTAAACAACTCTATGGTACAATAGTTCGCGAGTAGGAAAAAAGAGCCCTCTTTACTGCTTGATAATGGGTACAACCCTTGTGGAATCTTCCATCACAATCCTGATAAGGTAGTGTCCTGACGAGAGGTGTCCCATATCAATCTCAAGCTGATCGGACCGTTGATCGATGGATGTCAGAGGATGTGACCTTCCAGTAAAGTCATAAAGAACGATCATCTTATAGTTTTCGATCTCCTTCATGGAGATATAGAGTTTGTCAGCTACCGGGTTGGGATATGCCACCAGCTGGTCCGGATCAAGAAGTTCTTCCTCCTTTATATCAGTAGATACATATGCCGATTTCAAGTTGGACTGACATTTGGTAGAGCTGGAATTGGCTTTGGCCGCATTGGAGACCTTTTTGTTATCATCACGACTGTTCACTGTCCATGAAAGTTCAGAACCATCGAAAAATACCATGAAAGATCCACCTCCGGGTTCAAACATAGTGGGCTGTACACCAGAATTCTCCCAATCGATCCCGCTGCCCGTAAGGAAATTATCAGCTCCCACAGGAATATAAACAGCCACATCGTTGTCATTTTTGTATTCAAAATTAGCAAGGTAGTAACCTGTTTCAATTTCCTCGATACAATTCAATACAGGCCTGACAGCTCTGGTACCAGGTCCGTATGGATTCACATGCAGCACCCCTGTTTCCATGGCAAAAATATAGTTGCTGTTGAAAGGTACAGGTGTGATGATATAGATACCTGCAGATTCGTCTGAAGTGGCATCATAAGGAATTCCATCCTTTAAAACCGTGTAACCTTCATTGCCAGCGTCTCCGAATATCCATCCTTCGTAGTTGAACATAATATCTGGTAACGGATCCCCTTCCCTGATGTATAAGAAAGGTTCTGCCAGGGATACACTCACCTCTTTCGGGGATATACTGGCGATGGTATCAGCAGTGGCATTGGCCACGTAGTTACCTGCATCGGTACCTGAGACCGATACATCGGCAGTTACACGTTTGTCTGTTCCAACATTCTCATTGTCGAACACCCCGCCGGTCGATGTTACAGTTACAACATCACCAACCGCCAGACCACCGGCCACAAAAGCCGTTGTAATTGCTGCTACTGTTCCATCATAGGTCTTGTCATCGGCTGTAATCCCGATCTCAAGCTCTTTCGCGATGATACTTGCCGTGGTATCGGCAGTGGCATTGGCCGAATAATTACCAGCATCACTGCCCGATGTTGAAACATTTGCAGATACCGGTTTACCCGTTCCAACGTTTTTATCGTCGAACAAGCCATTGGCTGATGAAACCATAACAACATCACCCTCCAGCAGGCCACTGGCCACAAAGGCGGCAGTTGTTGCTGATGTGGTCCCATCATAGCTCTTGTCATCGGCAGTAATTCCGATCACAAGCGCTTTCGGGGAGATGCTTGCGGTGGTATCAGCACTGACATTGGCCAGGTAGTTACTTGCGTCAACACCTGTAGGCCGATACATTGGCAGTTACAGGTTTGTCTGCTCCGACTATTTTGTTGTCGAATTCTCCTCCTGTGGACGATACCATCACTGTATCTCCATCTACCAGGCCAATTGCCACAAAAGCTGTTGTCGCAGCAACTGTGGTCCTGTCATAGATCTTGTCAGCGGCTGTAATGCCGATCTCAAGCGCTTTCGCGGTGATACTTGCCGTAGTATCGGCAGTAGCGTTGGCCAGGTAGTTGCCTGCATCGGATCCGGCCACCGAAATTCCAAGAACAGTCACCTCTTTGTTCTCACCCACTTTTTTATCTACGAAAAGTGCAGAGGTGAATGAAATATCGAGGGTATCCTCATTTAGACGGTCATCAAACAGGCTTACTACTGCATCCCTTGTTCCATCATATACTTTATTCTCAGCCACCACATTTACAGTCAGATGGGCCGGATCAATGGTCAGGGTGGCAGAATCATAATGTATTGCATAATTATCTCCAGCGTTCAGGCTGCCCTGCAGGATATGATAATCTCCTGCATCCTCACCTTCCTCACGGTTCAGTTCACCGGTGATCGTATCTCCCGTGAACAATCCGGATGATGTATAGGTCAGTTCCGGATCGGTCTGGCCATAAGTTTTGCTATCATCCTCTGCGGTAATGGTCAAATCAGCTTCGTTGATGGTGAGAGTTCCGAGCCCGTAGGATATTTCAAAATTATTGGAAAGGTAGGTACCAGGAACGATCCAGTGTGTCCCGGCAGTTGAACCGGTAATAAAGCTGATGGGACTGAGGCTCACATCCTCCGGCGCTGCTCCTATGTCTGTAGCATCGAATACAAGAATGGTTCCGGTATTGCTGTTGTCGTTGATGCTGGAACTATTCACAAGGGCGACTCCATTAGTAAGTGAATCACCATTCACCAGTGCTATACCCCTGACATATGCCAGTCCGTTGACCAGTGCAATTCCATTGCTTATGGATACATCCTCGTAAATAATCGAACTATCAGGTTGGACGGTACCGGCCGCTATCTTCAATGCTTCGCCATCCACACCTTCCAATCCATTCACCAGAGCAATGCCCCTTACGCTGGGGATACCCCCATTGACCAGGGCGATTCCGCTTGCCAGGAAATTCATATTTTCCAGGTTCACCACATCTTCTCCCGAACCGGCTTCATTGACCAGGGCAATACCGTTCACCAGAGCAACTCCCCGGGTTAACTCGGTACCATTAACCAGGGCAACACCATTCACCAGGGCAATCCCTTTGCTCATGTTCAGGCCGTTCACCAGAACACCATTCTCCTTCACCTGGGTCACTTCGCCATCGGACACATCCACTTCCAGGTTGTTAACCAGGGCAATTCCCCTGATCATGGGGATTCCGTTGACCAGGGCAATTCCCCGAACAGAGGGAATCCCGTTTTC
>JAGLPR010000400.1 GCA_023137255.1 Bacteroidales bacterium
TGAACTCACCTGTCATGTGAACGATACCTTCCAGGTCACTCACCCGGTGAGGGTGAGGGCAAGGGGAAAATGGAGGAGGGATAACTGCACCATGCCGCCGTACTGGCTGAATATCAGGCATGCAGGTATCGAAGATGAAAAACTTGCAAAGGTAATCAAGATGAAAGTGGTGACCCGCTGCGCGTCTGCTAAACAGTATGAGAATTATGTACTCAGGGAGTACCTGGTCTACAAGATTTATAACCTCCTTACTGACTATAGTTTTAATACACGTCTGGTGAGAATCAAGTATATAGACCTTGGAAAAAAGAACCAGGAGTCTGAGAACTGGGGTTTTCTGATCGAACCAAAGTCGATGCTTGCAGATAGGAACGAGGCATTAATCGTGGAAAGCCAAAAACTTTCTATTGCGACCGTGAATAAGGAGATCATGGATAAGATGGCATTTTTTTGCTACATGATCGGGCATGGCGATTATTCGGTGACCGGACAGCACAACCTGAAAATACTTGCCCTGAAGCAGTATGGTCCCACCGGTTTTATCCCCGTTCCTTATGATTTTGATTATATTGGTTTAGTTAATACTCATTATGCCGTGCCCGGAGAGGCCCTGGGGATTGCTTCTGTGAGGGAGCGCTACTACCTGGGAAAGTGCCGGGATGAGGCAACCTATCAAAAAACCATCGACTGGCTCGCGTCGTACCAGGATGAAATGGTGGAACTTATCATGAATTTTGAGTATCTGCCGGAAGATGAGAAACTGGACATGGTCTCCTACCTGGGCAGCTATTTTGTCTCAGCAGAAAGGGAAAGTTTCATTAAATATAGTATAGATCCAACCTGCCGTTAATTGCATCTGATTTCAACAAAAGCAGTCTGGTGTGGTTATTGTATAAAGGAGGGTAGAGTTATGCGTACAAGTAAAATTAACAAAGGTGTGATGATGGCTTTCATGGCCATAGGACTGTTTTTACTGGTTCCCTTGATGGGACAGGTTGAATCGGGGAAAACGAAAGTGCCTCGAAATGTGATCCTGATGATCGGGGACGGCATGGGTGTATCACAGCTCTCTGCGGCCTACTATTTCGGGGAAGAGAAAAAGAAGGAGCAGGAACCCTCTTTCAGCCGTTTTTCATACATAGGTCTGGCCAGAACCTCTTCCGGTTCTGAGCCGGTTACCCAGTCTCCTGCTGCAGCCACGGCCATTGCTACCGGGTACAAAACTTACAACATGGCTGTGGGTGTGGATCTGGATACGGTGGTAAGGGAGAACATTGTGGAGCTATTGTCGAAGCAGGGATTCATGACCGGCGTGATTGCCACCTCACACATCACCGATGCCACACCGGCCGGGTTCTATGCACATCAGCCTGAAAGATATATGCAGAAAGAGATTGCACAGGATCTCTTAAAGTCGGAAATCGATTTTTTTGCAGGTGGAGGGTTCAGTTATTTCCTTGACACCACCGGCCATAATGGTTTCGAGGAGCATGGCATTCAGGTAGATTTTAGTAAGTTAAAGAAGATTAGGAAACCGGAACCGGGCGAGAGGTATGGTTTTCTCCTTGCTGCCGAACGGATGCCGACCATGCGTGAGGGGAGAAAAGATTTTCTTAGCAAGTCCACATCCATTGCCGTGGATTTTCTCTCCACGGGCGAATCCGGGTATTTCCTGATGGTGGAAGGATCCCAGATTGATTGGGCCGGACACGGTAACAATGTGCAATACATGATTACCGAGGTAAATGACTTTGAGCAGACTGTGGGTCATGTTCTGGATTATGCCGATAAGAACGGGGAGACCCTGGTGATTGTGACTGCTGATCATGAGACCGGGGGATTCACCCTGGGTGCTGCAGGGAATAATAATGATGACACTGCAGACTATACAATCATAGAGCCCACCTTTGCAACTACCAATCATTCGGCTGCACTGGTGCCGGTTCTTGCTTATGGTCCGGGTGCAGAAAACTTCATCGGAATTTATGAGAATACAGAAATTTTCCACAAATTAGTATCATTGTTGATCTCCAAGTAGAACTTTTCTTTGCAGTACATGAACAAATCAGACAGGGACATCATTATCTCCATTGTCACCAGGGCTTTTGAAGAGAATCCGCGTGTCCAGACGATGATAAAAAAGAGCAACCCGTCAAGAAACGTGCGCCTGATGACCGAGTACGCCTACCAGCTGGTGGAGAAATTTGATGGCGTCTATCTTTCAGCGGATAAGACAACGGTACTTTTCTATTACAGGGAGAGCCAGTACCGGAGGAGTTTTATGGATACCCTGGAGTACGGAAAGATGTTTTTAAAGGCAATCAGGCCTTCCCAGCTGCTTCCTACACTCAAAAGAGAGAAGTACATCAAGAGCCTTCGGCAGGACTATGAGGATTATATCTATGTCTGGATTCTGGCCAGTGTGCCCGATAGCACGAGCATAAGAGGCCTGGCCGATATCAGGGATCACCTCTTTGGACTCTCGGAAAGGTTGAAACTGCCCATCCTCATAGAAACCACGGTGGAGAAAGTTCTCAAACTATACCGGTATGTGGGTTTTGAGGTCTACCATACCTGGGACGATACAGAGGCAGATATCAAAGTATGGTTCCTGGAACGTAAATTGAAGCCGGCCGGGAAGAGGTAAATGGAGCTACAGGTTTTTAGCAAGCCAGTCACCCACTTCCGAAGTTTTATATGCTTTCCCCTCTGAAATATCTTCTGTGACCACCCCTTCACTCATGGAGCGGTCCACTACCTCCCTGACAGATTCAGCTTCGACCGTAAGATCCAGGGCGATCTCCAGTAACATGGCTGCTGAAAGAACCGTGGCAAGCGGATTGGCAATGTCCTTGCCTGTCGCCTGGGGATAAGATCCATGGATCGGTTCAAATACGGAGGTATGAATTCCCACCGATGCAGAAGGAAGCAGTCCCAGCGAACCGGTAATCACACTGGCTTCGTCGGAGAGGATGTCTCCAAACATATTTTCCGTCACCATCACGTCAAATTTCTTGGGCCACTGGATGATCTGCATGGCTGCATTGTCCACAAACATGTAGTCCACCTCTATTTCGGGGTGGGAAAGGGCCATCTCCTGTGCTGTTTCTCTCCAGAGTCTTGAGGTGGCCAGAATATTGGCCTTATCCACCACCGTGAGTTGTTTGTTTCTTTTGGCAGCATACTCAAATCCAAGCTTCAGTATTCGTTCCACTTCGGGCCGGGTGTAGACACAGGTGTCGTACGCCTTGTTCAGGTCCTCTGACCTGCCCCTGGGTTCGCCGAAATAGATTCCACCCGTGAGTTCACGCACCACCACAAAATCGGCTCCCTCCACCAGGTCGGTGCGCAGAGGCGACTTGTGAATCAGGGAGGGGAAGGTGGTTACCGGACGGATGTTTGCGTAGAGTCCCAGTTTTTTCCGCATGGCCAGCAGCCCCTGTTCGGGCCTGACCATCGCTTTGGGATCATTGTCATATTTGGGATCGCCAATGGCTCCAAAGAGCACTGCGTCGGAATCCATGCAGAGTTGGAATGTCTCTTCAGGAAACGGGTCGCCCATCTGGTCGATGGCAATGGCCCCCACCAGTGCCTGGGTAAAATGAAATGTATGGTTAAACTTCTTTCCAACAGCCTTCAGAACTTTGATGGCCTGTTCCACAATCTCGGGTCCGATTCCGTCGCCGGACAATACAGCAATCTTATACTCCATTCTTTTGAATTTTATTTTTGACTTTTAGCTTTAGCCTTTCAGCTTTTAACTTCAGAGGCGTAAGCCTCGATTACATTCAGCATCCTGGTGGTGCATTTAATGGCTGCCACTGTCTGGTCGGGATCCAGGGCCCGGGTTTTAATTAGGTTCCCATCGTAGTTCCAGGTAATCATGCACTCCACAAGTGCGTCGGTCTTTCCTCCGGGGGGGATGGTTACCACATAATCGGTCAGCACCGGGTGCTTCTTCTCAAGCCGGTCATATATTTTCCAGAGTGCAGTCATAAACGCATCATATTGTCCGTCGCCCGAAGCGGTCTCTTCATAAATCTGGCAATTGATCTCAATGGCCAGGGTGGCCACCGAGTGGAGTCCCCGTGCCACAGAGAGCTGGAAGTTCCTGATGTGGATCCGTTCTTCCACCCGTTTGCCTCGAAGCACATCGGAGATGATGTAAGGGAGGTCATCCTTAGTGATGATCTCTTTTTTGTCGCCCAGTTCAATAACCCTTTCGGTGACCAGTTTTGCATCTTCCTTGCTGAGTTCGATTCCCAGCTCCTCCAGGTTCTTAAGTATACTGGCCTTGCCCGACATTTTACCCAGAGCATAAGTTCTTTTTCGGCCGAACCTCTCGGGAAGCAGGTCATTGAAATAGAGGTCATCTTTGTGGTCCCCGTCGGCATGAATCCCGCTGGTCTGGGTAAAAACATTCTCTCCGATCAGTGGTTTATTGGAAGGGATCCGGATGCCAGAGAAGGACTCCACTATTTTGCTGGCGTGATAGAGGCTCTCCTCGCGAACAGACATCTCGTATTTAAAATGGTCCTTTACCACCCCGATCACACTGGAGAGGGGGACATTTCCCGCCCGTTCTCCAAGTCCGTTCAGTGTGGTATGAATGCCGGAGATCCCGGCCCTGATGGCAGAGAATACATTGGCAGCTGCCAGGTCGTAGTCGTTGTGGGCGTGGAAATCAAAATTGAGTTCCGGGTATCGGGTGATCATATCAAGGCAAAAATCGTATACCTCCTGCTGGTTCAGGATCCCCAGTGTATCGGGTAGCATAAACCTGTCGATGCTTTCGTCCTTGAGTGCATCCAGCATCTGGTACATGTATTCAGGAGAGTTACGCATGCCATTGGACCAGTCCTCGAAATAGACGTTCATCCGTATGCCCATCTCCCTGGCCAGTTTCAGCACCTCTTTTACATCGGCAATGTGCTGTTCAGGTGTCTTCTTTAACTGGGTCTGACAGTGCTTCAGCGATCCCTTCATCAGCAGGTTGTTTACCTTCCCTCCGGTATCTTTGATCCATTTCAGCGAGATGTCGCCGTCAATGAAACCAAGGACCTCCACTTTATCGAGGTGGCCATTTTCCTTGGCCCAGGTAAAGATCTTTCGGGCACCCTGGTATTCTCCTTCGGAGACCCTGGCGGAGGCCACTTCGATGCGGTCCACATTCAGTTCCTCGAGCAGCAGTATTGCAATATTGAGCTTTTCTGTGGCAGTAAATGATACCCCGGACGTTTGTTCCCCGTCGCGGAGCGTGGTATCCATGATGGTGATTTTCATGTTCTGCTGGATTTAGGTCCGGTCTGACTCGAACTGTGCAATCTTATCTTTGATGCTCAACAGGAAATCGATATCATCGTAACCATTGAGCAGGCACTCTTTCTTATAGGGATTGATATCAAAACTTTCCGAAGCACCTGTGAAGGAGAGGGTGATGACCTGGCTCTCCAGGTCCACTGTGATCTCTGTACCATGATCTGCCTCTATGGCTGTAAACAGGGAAGCAAGGAACTCTTCCGATACCTGTACCGGAAGCAAACCGTTGTTGAGGGCATTGTTCTTGAAAATATCGGCAAGGTTACTGGAGATCACCACTTTAAAACCAAAGTCATGAATGGCCCAGGCAGCGTGTTCCCGGCTGGAACCACTTCCAAAGTTCTTGCCTGCCACCAGGATGGTTCCCGAATACTGGTCGTTGTTCAGTACAAAATCAGGTTTGCTCTGGTTGTTTTTGTCAAACCTCCAGTCCCTGAACAGGTTCTCGCCGAACCCCTCTCTGGTGGTTGCCTTCAGGAACCTGGCCGGGATGATCTGATCGGTATCTACATTTTCAATGGGCAGAGGTACCGCCGGGGAGGTGATGGTATGGAATTTATCGATAGACATGGCTTATGCGTTTTGTATCAATAACAGGATAGTAGCTAAAGGGTTCATAGCAGCGATCTGGGATCGGTGACTACCCCTGTGACAGCTGCCGCTGCTGCTGCAATCGGACTGGCCAGCATGGTTCTGGATCCCGGACCCTGGCGCCCCTCGAAATTCCGGTTGGAGGTGGCCACGGCCAGTTTCCCTTCCGGCACTTTGTCATCATTCATGGCGAGGCAGGCTGAACAACCTGGCTGCCTCAGTTTGAATCCGGCTGCTTCCAGGGTCTCCGTAATGCCCTCCTTATGTGCCTGATTCTCCACTTGTCTGGAGCCAGGTACGATCCAGGCAGTCACACCATCAGCTTTCTTTTTCCCTTTCACGAAGTTTGCTACCTCCCTCAGGTCTTCGATCCTTCCGTTGGTGCAGCTGCCCACAAATACATAATCCACCGGAGTTCCCTCAATGG
>JAGLPR010000401.1 GCA_023137255.1 Bacteroidales bacterium
AACAATGTGAAAATCCAGCTGGCCAAACGCCGCAAGCAGGATTTCCAGAAAAAGATTCGCGAATTGGCAAAGACGATATGACATCCTGTTTTTCTTAAAAAGCGGTATCGTTTATTCGGGTAACCCGACCGGATATATCAATTCCTTTACCATTCATTACATTTCCATTCGAAATTTTGAATCCATAAGCTTTCAAACGTAACTTATTGGACTACCGTACCGACTTCTAAAAGTCAAAGAATCAGGCTATTCGATGGAACCAAACACGTATACCAAAATCATTCATTATGAAACATAGACTGGGCAAATATTTAGCTTCAACTGTAATTGTATTGAGCACATTCTCACTCATGTTTAACGGTGAATCTCTTTATGCACAGACCGACGAGGGAGAAATCGAGGGTCGTCCAGCACCAGTTTACAGACGCACATGTACAGGAGGTCCGAATGCAGGAACCCTCTGTAACCAGACTGGCGATTGCCCTGGTGCAATCTGTCCGGATCGAAATGTTTTCACCTTATCGGTAGCAGTATTGTTCGATGCTACCGCAGCAGAACTAACTACAATACAGGGGCTGATTAATGATGGATCTGAGGTCCTGTTTGATGTCACGGATGGTCAGGCAGAGATTGGACAGGCCATCATATACAACAATACCTTTGGAACCGGAACCGATGCAGATTTACGCATCCATCCGGTTACCGATCCAACATGGTGGGTAGCCAATACAGGTAACTGGCAGGTTGGAGGCGATATTGAAGTTTCAATTAATCATGTGAATACTGCAGCAAATCGAGGTGAGAGTTTAGCACATGAGTTCGTACATCTTGTATTTGATGCCCGCGATGAGTATGAGACGGGGTGCGGACTAGCCCATGCCGATGCCTCTTGTCCGGATCAGGAAGCCATTGATGACGGTGCGGCAGAGTGTTTAATGGATCAGGGGGGTGTCGCCGGCGGGGATCATTCCGAGCTGTGCTGGGGTCAGGGCGACCCAACTGACAAGACAGATCTGAGTGGGGGGAACCATGACGCAACCAACGTCACCGAACAATCCCGCTGCCGCTCCAACAGGTCCTGTTGGGATCAGGTTGTCTGGTCCTGGCCAAACACTTTCCTGGCTCCTGTGGGGTGGCCGGATCCGGCAGCCAATGGTGCCGTGGTTAATGCAACACATTTTCTGATTCCTGACAATACCATGCGTGTGGTCCTCGTGCTGGACGAATCAGGAAGCATGAGCTTAGAATCACCCTCCCGCATAGAACGTCTTAAGGTGGCGGCGAAAGATTTTGTAGCACTTGCTGAGGATGGGACAGAGCTTGGAATCGTTTCATATTCGGATGATGCAGAAGAGCCGAGCGGACGGGTGAATGTGGATATCGCTGCACTTGGAAATAACCGGAACAACTGGAATAATGCCCTGGATGGCCTCTCTCCCTCTGGGTGGACCAATATCAGTGCCGGGCTTCAGAAGGCCAAGGACATGATTGATGCGGCAGGAGGGGTAACCGCAAATACATGCATTGTTCTGATGACAGATGGCATCAACAACAGGCCCTCCCCTCAGGCAACTGCAGATACCGAATTGCAGGATATGCTGGACGATCTAATGGATGCTGAGGTCCCGGTCTATGTGACATGCACTGGTGGAGATCTCGGCCTTTCATCACAATGCTCGGAAATTGCCACCGGAACAGGAGGATATTATGTTGATGCTGCCGATCCAGCCCGCTTAGCCGAAGCATTTATTGATTTCCACGAGCGAATATCCCGCCGCGATGCCATTGCGTCATACGTGAGTTGGATAGATTCCCTGGAAACCACTTTTCACGTGGAGGAAGGTTCAGAATCTGCCACCTTTGCGCTGATCTGGCAGGAACGCGGGATCAAGGCTTCTATGGTTCTGGTAGATCCGGCAGGGACACAGCACCCCGGGCAGTATATACCTCATGGAATGTTTGCCCGGGTGAAGAATCCAGTTCCTGGGGAATGGAGGATGGAAATAGACTGGCCGGGAAAGGCCCCCGAACGTTTTGTGACTCGTGCCTACTCGCGAAACAGAATTCACAGCCTTTCTGCAGCAGTCAGATATCCGAGTGTTCTTCCCGGGGAGGAGATCTTCATTTTTGCTTACCCGCGAAGTTATGGAGGATCAATTACGGACAGTTCAAAGAGAATCATGGGCACTGTACTGCTACCTGATGGATCTACAGATGTTATAGAATTGCATGATAATGGAGGCCTCTTTGCTGTTGGTGGAGATGATGTTGCCAATGATGGGGTTTTTACCGGAATATACAAGAATACCACCCTGAAAGGACCCTACCAGTTCCTTATCCGCTCCGAATTTGACAGGTGGCAACAGAATACCGATAGATCGAAATACGACCCAAGTATTC
>JAGLPR010000402.1 GCA_023137255.1 Bacteroidales bacterium
CTGTGAGTGAATATTCCTTTCCATAGTACCTCATGGTATAGATAGCTATCGGCAAACTAACGATGTCCAACTCATTACTTTACTGGTTAATAGACAATAGAATGGTATATTGTTTGGGCAAATAAGTAAAGAATCATGACAGTAAGGAGAAAATTTTCCTCAGGGGCGCCCTGGGAGGAGATCGTCGGGTACTCCCGTGCAGTCAGGGTAGGAAACACCATTGAAGTAACAGGTACCATTGCCCTGGATAAGGATGGGAACTCGCTGGGTATGGACGACCCGTATGTGCAAACTGTAGTGATCATAAAGATAGCTGAAGGCATCATTCATGAGGCCGGCGGAACACTGCAGGATGTGATCCGCACCAGGATTTTTGTGACCGATATTTTACAATGGGAAGCAGTGGGGCGAGCCCACCGTGAGTTTTTCGGAAAGATAAAACCGGCCACCACTATGGTGGAGGTTTCTGCGCTGATCAGGCCCGAAGCGATGGTAGAGATAGAGTTCACAGCGGTGGTGGATTAACTCAGGACTTAGTACAAATTCATGTATGGAATCATTAACTTGACTCCAGAATATAAAACCCTGCACAAAATGACACGCTTCAGCAAAAGAAAACCCGATACAGTGATGGTCAAGGACCGCAAACTGATCTGTCCGGTCTGTAACAACGACCAGTTTATTGAGACAAGGGCCCAGATGAATACAGCGGTGGCCAGTCTTTTTGACGTGGACTTTGCCAACAAAACGGCACGCTGCTTTGTATGCTCAGAGTGTACCTATGTATTCTGGTTCAGGTCCTGAATCGCAAAAATGAGGGTGCCTTTGCATTCTACCAGTTATTTCAAATAGACATCCTATGATAAAAAAAAGGTCCCTGAATGTCGCCATTTCAATCGTTGCATTGGTTTGGCTTGTGTCGTGTAAGCAGGCGGAGGTAATTGAGACCCCGGCCTACCGGATCCAACTGTTAGATTCCCTGCTGAATGCAGCTGTGGAAAACGGCGAAATTCCCGGGGCGGTGGCCTACATCAACCGGGGTGGGGAAGAGGTGTACCACAAAGCTTTCGGCTACAGAAACCTGGAGCTGAAGGAGGAGATGAGGAGGGATGATATCTTCCGAATGGCATCTATGACCAAGGCACTCACAGTGGTTTCTGTTATGCAGCTCTATGAAAGGGGTTTGCTGTTTCTCGACGATGATGTGAGTAAGTACATCCCCGCATTTAAAAATCCCCGGATTCTGCAGGAGATCCACGAGGATTCCAGCTTCTCAGCGGTTTCTTCCAGCAGGGGAATTACCATTCGTCAACTTCTGACACATACATCAGGTATCGGTTACGGGTTCCAGGATGATAAGTATAACTCCCTGGTAATCAAACATAATGTAAGTGAGGGGTTTGAGGACGATGACCGTACTTCCATGGAGAATATCCAGCGGCTAGCTGAACTGCCCCTCCTGTTTACGCCTGGAAAAAAGTATACCTATGGAATGAGCTATGATGTGTTGGGGGTGGTTATTGAGGTGGTATCGGGAATGCGTTTCGATCGCTATGTGAAGCATTACATCCTGGATCCCCTGGAGATGACTGACAGCTACTTCATTGTACCGGTTGATGAACGTCACCGGCTTGTTCATATTTATCAGCCTTCCGAAAGCGGATTGATTCCAACCAGTTACCCCGACACCGCTTATCCTGTTCTGGATCACCGTAGGTTCTTCTCCGGGGGAGGTGACCTCCAGTCGACGGCTGAGGATTACGGGAAGTTCGTCCAGATGGTGCTCAATAAAGGAGTATATAAACAGAAACGGATTCTGGGTGAGCGGTTTATTGAAATGATGCTAATGAAGCAGACCATGCTGGAGAGCTGGAACGCCGAGCAAGGATTCGCTGCCTGGGTGACCACTGAAAAGGGAGCTGCACGTGGACCGATGTCAGAAGGATCTTTTGGTTTTGGTGGATTCTGGGATACCTATAGCTGGGCCGATCCAAAAGGTGATTTCGTGGCCGTTCTGTTGCTGCAAATGTATCCCGCGAACAGAGAGTGGATTCATTACAAATTCAAGAACATCACTTACGGTCTTATTGAGGATCTTTAAACTATCCTCTAATCTTTCAACCCGGTGATGCGTTTCACTTCCTTGATGAGCAATGGAAAGGCTGGTGCCAGCATGTTGTGCCCGTAACCATCCATTTCGTAGAGTTTTGTATCGGTGTGACCCACTACCTTCATCATACGCATCAGGTAGGCATTTTCCTCATATCTACCCAGCATCTCCATCTCCCGGTCACCGGTAATCAACAGCAGGGGCGGAGCATCTTTCCTAACATGGAAAAGGGGAGCCAGGTCATCTACAATAGGCTGTGTTCCATCGATCCCCCTCTCCTCCCGTACTGTAAAATGGGTGATGGTATGTCCGCTGAAAGGGATCAGTCCGGCGATGCGATTGGCATCCACATCGTGCTTCTTCAGCCATCGCTGATCCAGTCCCACCATGCTGGTGAGATACCCCCCGGCTGAGTGGCCCGATATAAATATCAGGTCCGGATCTCCTCCAAACTCTTCAATGTGCCTGAATACCCAGGCCACCGCGGCTGCAGCATCTTCAATATAGACAGGTGCCTTGATTTTCGGGTACAAGCGGTAGTTGACAGCCACCACGGCCATTCCTTTTTCTTTAAGATCCTCCGGAATAAACTTGGTCCCTCCGGTCAGCCCACCCCCGTGGAACCAGACCACTGTGGGAAATACTTTGATCTCCTCCGGATAGTAAACATCAAGGAGACAGCGCTCCTGGATGTATGTGTCATTATCTGCCTCGGCCTCAGGATAGTAGGGGATATTCAACTGAGTGGAATAAGTCGTACTCTGTGCTTTAGCCACCATGCAGACGACTGCGAAAAGAATCAGGAAAAATCGGTGTTTCATTTTTATTGGTTTTTTCTGAAAAGGAAAGGCTCAGTCAAATATAAAAAAGCTATTTTAGAAGCCTATCCTTTTCATGGATGAATCAGTTGGCAGAGAACCTTGTTCAGGAATTAGAAGTGAGATCGGTCCCCCGGAAAGCAGACTGGTGGAACCGCTACATGAAAGGCGAAATTCGCTTTGTAGGAACCGGCATCCCTGAAATCAGGAAACTTTTGATGGAGATGAATCAAAGCGAGGGGCTGGACCATTTGCCAATGAACAGGCAGGTGAGTCTGGTCAACGGTCTGATGAGGAGTGACCTGGCCGAACACAAACTGGCGGCCATTCTATATATCCAGTTGTTCTGGCTGGGAAAACAGAAGAATTCATTTTTATTAAGCATCATCTCGGACTGGTTTGACGACCGGTACATTTATGACTGGAATACCACGGACTGGATCTCCGTAAAGGTTCTTGCACCGCTGGTTGACTCGGGCGACAGGAAAGTGCTCTGGACCCTGAAGAAATGGAATCGCAATCCCTACCTCTGGAAGGCAAGGGCCTCCCTGGTTCCTTTTGCCGCTTCAAAACGGGTAAGTGAACACTCAAAGGACATAGAGAGGTTCTCAGATTTTCTGATCCGGAGGGAGGAACGGTTTGCCAAAACTGCCGTGGGTTGGGTCATGCGGGAATACTCAAAGGTAAACGAAGATTTTGTGCTCAGTTTTCTGAGCAAGCATGTGAAGCATACCACCTGGGAAGTCAAAAGGAATGCACTCAAATACTACCGTAAAAAACTTAGGAATCCATGAAAAACCTGTTGTTTGTTTTGATGACAGCAGCAATGATGCTGCTCTCTTCCTGTGATCCATCCGGTAAATCCACCGGGGAGTTCAACCTTCTGCCTCAACCCAAAAGCATGGAATTTACCGGCAACAGTGATTTGCTGCCCGGATCAATCAAACACTATCGCCTGGCTGACGGAACCAAACTTCCGGTTCCAATCGAGTATGTCCAGTACATGGAGGAGACCAATACACTGTCGGAGCCCCAGGTGGTGTTCCGAAAGCACCATGACGTTGGGTTGGGCAACGAGGAGTACATACTCGAGATCACGAGTGACCGGGTGAGCATCTCCGGAAGCAAACGACCCGGCCTATTCTATGGGTGGATGACCCTGCAGCAGCTGATGATCGATGCCGAGGAGCAGGGGGTACCGCTGCCACAGTGCCGCATACAAGACTCACCCGAGCTGGCATACAGAGCCATCCAGATCGATATGAAGCACCACCTGGAAACAAGAGAGTACTACTATCAACTAATGGATCAGCTTGCCCGCTATAAGGTGAATGCCATTATTGCTGAAGTGGAGGATAAACTGGCGTATGAACGTCAGCCGCTGGTGGGTTCTGAGGATGCCCTGAGTATGGACGAGTGGAAGAAGCTGAGCGACTATGCCAAGGCACGCAACATAGAGATCAGTCCCCTGGTACAGGGCCTGGGTCACGCCTCCTTTATTTTGAAACATGACGAGTATAAGGAGTTGCGTGACGACCCGGAGAGTGATTGGGCATTTAACCCGCTCGATCCGCTTACCTATGAGGTTCAGTTTGATCTCTATCTGGATGCCATGGAAGCCATGCCCCATGGCGAGTACCTGCATGTGGGAGGCGACGAGGTGCATACTACCGGTCGGGGAAGCGAAAAAACTGAACTTGAGCTACAGCTGACCTGGCTGAGCAAGGTGTGTGAATTTGCCGACGAGCACGGACGTACCCCCATTTTCTGGGATGATATGCCCATCAAATATGCAGAACTTTACAGTCCCATGTTTAACACCAAGTACACCCGGGAAGAGGTGGACAGTATGTGGGCGGAGAATGAGCACAGATTGGTAGAGTCGCTGGATATGTTCCCTAAGAAGTGTATATATATGCGTTGGAATTACAGCCATCCCGAGGCAGAAGGCAACATCAAGGCCATGGAGTGGTTCGCTGAACATGACTTGCCTGTAATGGGTGCGACAGCCGGTCAGACCCGCTGGGTGCTGATGCCCCAGAACGAGAGCAACATGGATAATATCCGTACCTTTGCTTTGACTTCCATTGAGAAAAAGATCGATGGCTTGCTGCTTACCCTTTGGGATGACGATTCGCCTCATTTTGAGCTATATATGCGCGGAATTCTTGCTTTTGCAGAATATAGCTGGGCAGGTGACAGACGGAGCAAAGAGGAGATCAAAGCCGCTTACCGGCAACGGGAGTATGCCCATGCACTTGCCGGTGAGGAGTATGGATTTGTGGACCAGCTGGAGAAGATGGTTGGGTGGTGGAACGCTTCGTTGCTGCAATCCAACATGCGCAACAGCCTGCGCAAGATGGACAATCCGATGGAGGAAGGGGTGATTGAACTGCCATTTTCCGGGGAGAAAGGAAGCTGGACCGAAAAGTATGCATCGAGGCTCGATGCTGCTGCTACTATTTGGGAGGATTCGGAGGAGATTGCAGCTACCATTGCTTCCATGAAAACAGAGACACACCGCAACCGGTACCGCCTGGAGGTGTACGAACAGGTTAACAATCTGGTCAGGTTCTCAGCCCAGGCACTCCTGGCACTGAAGGCATACGATGCTGCTGGAGATGATCAGGCAGAACAAGAGACCTTGGAGGCCATTCAGCTACTGCACGCCGACTTCTCTGCCCTAAGAACTACATTGGAAAAGACCTATGGCGAAACCCGTGTACTGAACAAGCCGGAAGGGTACCTGCTGGACCAGGACCATCACCGTCACCTGGCCAACCAGTCCACCAGCTTTGAATGGCAATTCACAGCTGAACTGTTATTTCTGGAGAAGATTTACCAGCATATCTTAGAACAGTAAACATGAAACTACATTCAAGTCATTTTGTATGCGCATTTCTTTGCATGGCCAGCCTGAGCTCTTTTGCTCAGCAGAAAGTAGACCTGGCTGCTGCCTTACAGGAGCAGCAGATTGAAGTTGTGAACCGGACTCTTTCAGTTTATAAGAATCAATCGGGGGCAGTGGAGATGAATGCTGCTCAGGGAGATGGACTGGCTATCCTCACGGAGTTCGAATTTGAGAAGGGAACCATTGAGGTGGAACTGAAGGGCGAAAACAGCCCGGGAAGAAGTTTTATCGGAATAGCATTCAATATAGAAGATGGTGAGACTTTTGAAGCTGTCTATTTTAGGCCTTTTAATTTTGTAGCTGACGAGCAGATCCGGAAGGACCATATGGTCCAGTATATTTGTCACCCCGACTATACCTGGTCTAAACTCAGGGAGGAGCGGACCGGTGAGTTTGAGAATGAAATTTCGGCTCCCCCAAATCCCAATGATTGGTTCAATGTTATTATTGAAATATCGGACAATGAAGTATCGGTTCTGGTTGACATGATAGCTCTTCCGGT
>JAGLPR010000403.1 GCA_023137255.1 Bacteroidales bacterium
AAACCTGGTGATCCATCCGGAGTGATGCCACCTAAGAACTTGTAGTGATCCTGATAATTCTATTTTAGGTCCAGTTTCTCAGTTTTGGGGCTGACTTCTCCACGAATTACTTCAAAAGTGGCGATCATCTCCTCCAGTTTCTCCTTGTGGGTTCCCGCCAGGTTATGCTGTTCCCCAAGATCTTCACTGAGGTTGTAGAGCTGGTACTCTTTGGCATTTCCCAGCTCAATATTGACATTTTTATTGATCGCTACTCCGTTATAGGGTGGAATAAGAATCCAGTTACCTTTTCGAAGAGCGGTCCTTCCTGTGGCTTCAAGGATCAGCTCCTCTCTGCCCTGATTATCTTTCCCCATAAATACTTCCAGCAATTCTTCACTGTCGGTCCCTCTGGCTTCACTTCCCACCAGCTGTGCCAGGGAGGAGAGCAGGTCCACCTGCGACACCACTGCATCTGAGACGCCTGGTTCAATATTTCCTTTCCAGTAGGTAATAAAAGGCACACGGGTTCCTGCTTCAAATAAACTGTATTTTCCTCCCCTGAGTGGTCCGGCCGGGGAATGATTGCCCACCCTGGTATCGGCTTCATCGTAATAGCCGTCGTTCAGGACCGGGCCGTTGTCGCTGGAGAGAACGATCAGGGTATTTTCAAGCAATCCCTCTGCTTCCAGGGTATTGATCAATTCGCCGATGCACCAGTCAGCTTCCACAATCACATCCCCCCTGGGACCAAGGTCGGTCTTCCCCACGAAGCGCGGATGGGGAGTGCGGGGTACATGCGGCTGTTGCAGTGTATAATAGAGAAAGAACGGTTCATCGGAATGTTCCACGATATAGTTCTGGGCCCTGACCAGAAAGGTGTCGGCCATGTTTTCATCCACCCACCTGGCCGAGGTACCTCCCTTCATATACCCGATGCGTGAAATACCGTTCACCACGGTATTAAAATGGCCGTGATGCCAAAGCATTTTCAGCATCTCGGGATTCTCTTTCCCGGTAGGTTCCCCGGGGAAGTTCTCTTTGTAACTGACCTTAATGGGATCGTCCGAATCTAAACCAACTACCATACCGTTTTCTATATAGACCGTGGGCACGCGATCCTGGGTGGCTGCCATGATGTAGGCATAATCAAAACCTACCTCGTTAGGTCCGGGAGCAATTCTCTGGTTCCAGTCCACCTGACCGTCACCCAGTCCCAGGTGCCATTTCCCCACAATGCCGGTATGGTACCCTTGGGCTTTAAACATCTTGGGAAGCGTCATCTGGTCTGTCCCGATAAGCAGGGGAGCTGTCCCATCCAGGATTTTTGCTCTTTCGTTCCTCCAGGGATAGCCTCCGGTAAGCAGTGCATACCTGCTGGGAGAGCAAGTGGCCGAAGAGGCGTACCCATTGGTAAATCGTACTCCGCCCTGCGCCAGTTTATCTATGTTGGGTGTAAGGATCTCAGTAGAACCGTAGGCGCCTACGTCTCCATACCCCAGGTCGTCGGCATAAATAATCACCACATTGGGTATCGGCTGTTCGGTTTCCATTTTCTGTGGAGCATTGCAGGCGTACAGAAGGATCACTGTGACCACAAAAAGGAGCATTTTCAGATAGTTCATCTTTGGTTCAGGTATTTAGTTCTTTATTTTTTCCAGGTCGGCCGGACTTTTAATGCTTACCTCCCTGTTCTCCATCAGGGCTTTGTGGATCTCGAAGGTGACAAGTTGCCATGGATCAGATTCAGCCCACAGGGGAGAAACCAATTCTGTCTCCCATGATTCCAGTGTAAAGATAAGTTTTTTCAACAATTCTGGTTCACTCTGCGCCAGGTCGTTCACCTCTCCCTGATCATCTTCCAGGTTATAAAGTCTGTAGCCATAATCGTCGAGCCGAATCAGTTTAAGATTTCCATCTCGCACTGCAGCCATCTTCTCTTTCCTCCAGAACAGGGTTTGATGTGGTTCAGAATCATTTAAACCTGTTACAAAAGGGATCAGGTTGACACCATTAATTGGTTTGCCAGGAGTCTTTTCAAGGCCGGCCGCTGCAATGGATGTGGCAAATATATCCATGGAAGAGGTCAATTTATCATAGGTCATCCCCGAGGGTACTTTCCCCGGCCAGGAGAGAATAAATGGAGTTCTGTGACCTCCCTCGAATTTATTGCCTTTGAATCCCTTCAGGGGAAGATTTGATGACTTGTTGTTGGACGCTCCCCCATTGTCACTTAAAAAGAAGACCAGGGTATTGTGGGTGAGGTCCAGCTCTTCAAGTTTGTCCAGCACCCTGCCCACACCCTGGTCCATGGACCAGGTCATGGCTGCCAGTTTTGTCCTGGGATGGTTCTTAAACTTTTCCAGATCAGTAGCTAAGGCATGCATTGGTGTATGTACAGCATTGTAGGAGAGAAACAGGAAAAATGGATCGTCCTGGTTTTTCACAATAAACTTTACGGATTGATCAGAGAATTCATCCGTGAGGTAGCCCTTAAAATTCACATGGGTCCGGTTATGCAGTACCTCTCTCTCCTGCGCTTCCCTGTCATCATTGCTTTCGTTGAAAAAGTAGGAACGTGATCCTCCCAGGAAGCCCCAGAACTGATCAAACCCCCTGTTGTTGGGATGGAATTGATCGGCACTTCCCAGGTGCCACTTGCCAATGATCCCCGTGGTATATCCTGCAAGTTTCAGAACATCTCCAAGGGTACTTTCAGAAGGATCCATGCCCTGATCGGGAGGTGGAATATTGGCTTCATGACCAAATCGCTGTTGGTAGCGACCTGTGATAAGACCTGCCCTGGAAGGGCTGCAGACCGTAGCTGTAATATGCGCATCGGTAAAAACCACTCCGCTTTTTGCTAATCTGTCCAGATTGGGTGTTGGAATATCGCTTCCCATAAACCCAAAATCGGCGTACCCGGCATCATCTGCCAGTATGAGGATAATATTTGGTTGGAGGGAGGTGCTGTTTCCGCAACCCGGCATAAAGCATGCCACCATAAGAGTGGCCAATAGAACAGTGATGGAGATTTTTTTTATAAACACTTTACTGGAGTTGCAAAATAAGTGATTGAAGAGGCTGGAGGTCAATCCTGGTCACACCGTTGCCCTCAGATATGCTCAATTTCTGTGTAAGGTCAGAAAGCTGATCTTTCAGTACATATTCTCCATTCTGGAGACCCCAGGAGCTGATCACTTCAAGGGGTAGCTGGAGTTCGAAGCCAAAGGTATCGTCCGCATCAAAGTTGCACACGATCAGCAGGCGATCCTCCCCCTTCCATCGCACATAGGAGAACACCCGGTCGTTGTACCACTCGGTATGTGCCCTGTTGTGGCTGTGAATTTCTCTGTAATCGCCTGTCAGTGCTGTACTATTTATAGTGAAATTCAGAAGGGTGGAGTAGAAGTCGTGCAGCTCCTTTTCATCTTTTGCCAATGTGGCTCCATCAAATTTCCCTCCATTCATCCAACGCTGGTGGTGGGGTACTCCAATGTAGTCGTAAATGGAGGTCCGGGTGGGATCGCCAAAACCCGGCTCTTCTGCCCCGGGTTCACCCACATCCTGTCCAAAATAGAGCATGGTGGGGGAGGATGCAATGGTGGCCGAGACCACCATGGCCGGCATTCCTTTCCGTGCCTCACCTGCAAAACCCGGACTTGCGATCCGTTGTTCATCATGATTCTCAAGGAAGTGCAGCATGTGGTGTTCAATGTCGGCCAGTTCCTGCTGGATCTGAACAATGGCATCGGTACTTCCGTGCCCCTGCATAATGCTTTTCAGGCTGTCGTAAAGCTGAACCTTGTCATACAAGTAATCCATCTTCCCTTTCTGAATATACTCCCTGTAGATGTGCGGCTGGTAGATCTCTGCCAGCAGGAATGCATCCGGACTGGCCATTTTGATCGAGCTGTTCATATAGCTCCAGAACTCTACCGGCACCATCTCGGCCATATCGTAGCGGAAACCATCCACCCCTTTTTCGATCCAGTAGAGCGCTATATCTCTGAATTTCTTCCAGGAATCGGGTACCTGCTTCTCTTTCCAAAACTCAAAATGGACCTGGTAAGATTCATTTTCATACGCGGCCGGTAACTCCTCAAAATCCCTCTCTCCACCCGGACCTACCCCGAAATTCACCTTCACCGCTTCGTACCAGTCAT
>JAGLPR010000404.1 GCA_023137255.1 Bacteroidales bacterium
CAGACTACTCCATAAACTTCAATACATCGGTCATCTCGGACGATCACAAATCGGGTCTCTCCCTGTATGGTTTCACCCGCAAACGTGAGATGTTTGATGCCAATGACGACAGCTTTTCTGAGCTAGCCCCGTTGGAAAATCTGACCTTTGGTGCCAGGGTCTTCCACCGTTTCAGCAGTAAGGACAGACTGGCCTTTGACTTCTTCGCTATCAATGAAGAGCGCAACGGAGGCAACATGCAGGACTATCCATTGCACGAACGTGACATTGCCGAGGCCCTGACCCACCGGATGAAGGTGGCCGGTCTAACCTACGAGCGTTATTTCCGGGATTATGATATGCTTTCACTCTATGCCTCCGGACAGTTCCTGAACAGGGATTCTTACTATGGGGCCGCACAGTCCTTAAGTGATTACGGTAATTCCAGGGACAGGTCATTCAACATAGGTCTGCAATATAAGGCCGTTTTAGGCAAATCATCTCTGGTCTGGGGTGTGGAAAACACCAGTGGATTTCTGCTGGATAAAAAACTGGGTTATCCCGATCTGGACAATGCTACTGTGGTTGACAATGTCATCACCGACATCCCCCATACGGCCAATACCATCGTAGCCAACCAGTCGTCGATCACTACAGGTACCTTTGCTCAATACGAACTGAAACTAAATCGCTTTAAAGCGGCCCTGGGTGCCCGCTTCGATCACTACGAGATTAGTGATCAGGCCCACGTAGGCATAGCACCAAAGGACGGTAATGTGTTCAGTCCACGTATAAGTCTTATGTACAAACTTATGGAATCGCTGCAGGCAAGAGTTAGCTACTCACAGGGATACCGGGCCCCGCAGATCTTCGATGAGGACCTGCACATCGAAACTTCCGGTTCGCGCCAGGTCATCCACGTAAATGATCCGGACCTGAAACAGGAAACCTCCCACAGCCTGATGGCCTCCATGGACTTCAATAAGCAAATTGGCCGTGTCTATACGGGCCTCCTGGTGGAAGCATTTTATACCCGTCTGATGGATGCTTTTGCCAACGAATTCGGCGAACCCGATGCGGAAGGCACGGTCATCTATACCCGGGTTAATTCCGAAGGCGGCGCCACTGTTCAGGGCATAAACATGGAATTTAAGCTCCGTCCAGCCCGAGATTTCTTCCTGACCTCAGGCTTTACTTTGCAAACCAGCGAGTTTGAAGAAGCCAAGGATTTTGATGAAACGCACTTCTTCCGCGCCCCCAATACATATGGTTTCTTCGCCCTTGACTGGGACTTCAGCAACCGTTTCTGTCTGTCGGGAACCGGGAACTATACAGGAAAAATGCTGGTGCCCTATTTTGGCACAGAGAATCCCGAAGGGGAACTGCGAACCTCGGACAGCTTTTTCGATATGGGCCTGAAGCTGAAATACTCAGTGAAACTTAACGGGGCCTCCGTGGAATTTTCCGGTGGGATCAAAAATATCCTAAACTCCTACCAGGACGACTTCGATATCGGCATCGACCGTGATCCTGCCTATGTCTATGGTCCACTTGCTCCGCGTACCCTATTTGTGGGCCTCCGCTTCGGAAACCTGCTAAGTCGGGAAACCGGAGTTTCAATCAGTTCGAAGCGAGGCCGCGGACTTCGCAGGGGCCCTTCATCACGCCCGGACAGACAGAGGAAACATCGTAACTGGCATAATTAGGGCCAGGGAAATAAAGACACGACTTTCACGAGAAAGCATATATCTGGATCTCGAAAATCCTGTAGACGCAGGTGCACTGGATCATCCGCTTGAATTCTTAAAAAACGTGTCTGATAATGATATACGCAAAGAGTGGTTAAAAGCCTTCCTGTCAGCTTATATTGAACGAGATCTGAGATTGTTGGGACTTGGTACCTCCCCGGCAATCCTGCAAAAGCTTATTCAAATGATCTCAACCTTACAAGGTGGGCTGCTAAATGCAAGTAATCTGACAATCAAATATTGGAAAAAGACTTGTCAAATCACCGAAAGTATACATTCGTGATTCTGGAATTACCAATTATCTGTTGGGAATAACTTCCTACGAGGAGTTGCTACGGCACCCAATGTTAGGTAATCTCTGGGAGGGGTACGTGATCGAAAAAGTGATAAACACGCTAAAAGACGACTATCAATTTTTCTTCTACAGGACGGCAGATGGTGCAGAATGCGATCTTGTGGTTTTCAAAGACAATCAGTGTTTAGCTGCCATTGATGGAAAGTTCACCCCTGCTCCCAAAAAGACAAAATCCATGGCCATTACCATGCAGGATTTAAAGGCCAGAAATGGGTTCTATGTTGTTCCTGAATGCCCCGAAACCTATTCAATAGGTAGAAATCAGTATGTAACATCCGCGTGGCAAATTTCTGAAATCATACGTTCCATGTAACTATGATGACCTTGAATGCTTTATTATTTGTAATTTGATTACATGAAAACGATCAAATCAGAAACGGTTAAATTAAAGGCAAAAAGGGCATTTATTAAAAAAGGAACTTGCTCACGCACATTCTTCTATATTTTGAATCGTGAATTTGGTTACCCCCAAGATGATGTAGAACGCGCCATAGACCCTATGGTGGGAGGGATACTGCAACAGGGATATCAATGCGGAATGCTTTGGGGGGCCTCAATGGCTGTTGGTGCGGAATCCCTTCGAAGGAATGAGCATCCCGGTCAGGCCATTGGTATCACCATATTGGCCACCCAACACATTATGAAATCATTTGTAAACAGAACGAAAAGTATCGAATGCGAAGAGATCACCAACTGTGATTTCTCAAATAAAAAAAGCTTCGTAAAATTCATGCTCTCCGGTAAATTTGTGAGCTGCTTTAAACTCGCTGGGAAATGGGCTCCTGAGGCTCTCAATGCAGCAAATGAAGGATTGTCACTGGACCAAACTGATCTGCCACAACACTCCATGAGCTGCGCTTCTGAGGTGGTCCGAAAAATGGGCGCCAGTAAAGATGAAATGGTTATGGTTGCCGGATTTGCGGGGGGCCTTGGCTTAAGCGGCAATGGTTGCGGGGCGCTGGCTGCAGCAGTTTGGATGAATGCTTTAATCCATAACAGAAAACAAACCGGGAAATCTGCTTCCTTTGATCCAGACAAAGACCTAACGCTAAAAGCATTCTATGAAGAGACCGATTATGAAATGCAGTGTGATAAAATATGTGGACAGCAATTTAAAACACTTGATGATCACACAGAATTCGTAAAAAACAGTGGTTGCAATAAACTGATCAATGTACTCGCAGATGCAATACTCAAAAAGGCTCCGGGAGCTCTTTCCTGAAGTAATACTACATGCAGAGGATCTGCTGTTGCTGGAAACGTTCCAGATCAAATACCTCCCTGACAGGGTCGCTCAAAAAGAGTTTGCCACCCTGCTTTGTACCTCTCCGGTGGTTCACAGGTTCCTGATCACGAAATACCCGCCCATCGATTCTTTCCTCACCAGGATCCTGGAAGAAAACTCAACCGTCGGAGATGAAGACCTCATTGAAGAGCAATGCCAGGAAGCGCTATGGGAAATTGCCGATCTGATCATCTTCAATAAAAATCCGGAACTGTTCGATGCTCTGAATAAAATCAAATGGGACATTAGTGAGATTAGCTCCATCACCTCCCTGGAAGGAAAAGTTGTGGCGGATGTGGGTGCAGGATCGGGCAGGATCGCTTTCCTGGTGGCGCCCTTTGCTCAAACAGTTTTCGCGGTTGAACCCGTCACCAGATTTCGCACCTTCATGAAAGAGAAAGCAGTGAGAGAGGGAGTAAATAACTTGTATGTAATGGACGGTACCCTGGATTCCATTCCCCTGCCTGATCAATCCCTGGATGTCTTGATCACCTCCAATGCCATTGGATGGAACATTTCCGATGAACTTAGAGAGCTTGAGCGTGTGATCAAATCCGGAGGCCATGCCATTCATCTCCTGCAGTCAGATATGCAGAATGAGAATCCTTTTCATGAAGTCATGATTTCATCATCATGGAACTATTCCTGCTTTCAGGACGGGGATGACCTTAAGATGAAACTCAGGTATTATAAAACAACCTGATCTTCATACACAACAGATCACACTTCGGTCTTAAACAATTTCCATAATCACCGTATACTGGGTCCTCGAAAAAGCCTTGATGTGCCTGAAGAGTCTTAGAAAACCAGGCCTGATATCGGGATCCTCAAAAAAGGACCACTCCCCTCTTACCCTGTAGTCTGGGTGGTAAGATTCCAGTTCAGCTGCTGTGCCGATTCCATACTGATAATAGTCCCCCGCTGAGGAGCCTGCACCACTCCGCATTTTGCGTTCCACCATTTTCTTACGAAATCCCCTGGTATACTTTTCAGCCACCACTTCCATCACCAGCCTGGATTGGTGAAATGAATCCGCCATATTTGTCAGTGTCCGGATCACCTGTTCCTTTGGGAGGTACATAAAGAGCCCTTAGGCAACGAAAAGCACCCTTTCCGCTTGCTTCTCCTTTACCTGTGAGATCCAAGCTTCTTTAAGTACCGATCCTTCGATCATCCGGTAAGTGATCTTATCTTTCAGCATCTGCTGCTTGATCCCGATTACCCCTGACAGATCCAACTCAGTATAGTTCAGATCCCCGCCTCCAAGTCTCCAGAACCTGGTATCGAATCCGCATCCCAGGCTGACAATGAGTCCGTCCGGATATTCTTCCAGAAACTCCCTTCATAAGTGGTCGTATTTCCTTGCACGTAGGGCAATGTGCCGGGTGAGTACCGGAGAGAGCTTCCGTTGCATCACCCGATTTCGAAGATCAGCAGGCAACGATGCCACAAGTGCCTCAAAGCACTCTTCCCCAACCTGATCCCGGAGGATCGGATTTGTTTTCCCGGATTCAATCACCCTCGATCGAAGGGTGATCAGGGCTGTTTCTGATACTTCAGTAAGATGCTGCATGTTTCAATAATGTTACTCATCTTGTTGGAACAACAGAATGTGCATGTCCTGGTAGTTGTAGATATGAGCCGGAATTCCCCATACAGTCTGTTCGGTAAACTGGCAGGTTCCTTCTTCAATGCAATTTAGGAAATCATCCAGTTTCTGAAGCTGACCAAATTCAACCTCAGGATCGCCATGAGCACCAAATAATCTGAATTCAGGGGTAAGCAGAGAATTCAGATGATCCACCGTATGTTGGTAAACAGCCAGGTCATCGTTATGAAACAGGAACAACGTTCCGTTGTACAGAAAATCTCCAAGCAGGATCATCTTTGAGGATGATGCAACAATGGCGACCGCTTCATCACTATGCCCCGGGACGTGTATAAGCTGGATGGCCCGACCACCCAGATCAATATCACTCTCCATGGGGAACCACTCATCCACCGTAATCTCCGATGGATAATTCCCGTAGAAGAGATCTTCCTGTCTGAATTGAAACAGACCATTTTCCTCAACCCGGTCCCTAAGGGCAGGAAGATCTGGAAATCCGATCTGCTCAAATTCGTGGATGTTCTGGTTGTGATCGAAATGAAAATGGGACTGGATCAGCGTTACAGGCAGGGTGGTAATCTGGTCGATAATATATTTGATCTTCGTACCATGCACTTCCTCATTCTCTCCACAACCTGTATCGAATATAATAGCCCTGTCATCGCCCAGTATTAGGTAGCTCACATTTCCCTGGGAGCTCTTTGGCTCTTCAATGCAATAGATCCTGTCGCCGAGATAGTTCACATCGAACCAACGCGAATGAACTTTAACAGCTTCATAATCCTGGTTGTCCCTCTTGTCTTTATTACAGGAAGTCTGCCATACTCCTGTAAGTGACAGGCAAATGATGATTAGAGTTTGGTATTTCATCTATTTGTATTCGAATTTTTATTCGTACCTCAGTGCATCCACAGGATTGATCCGGGATGCATTTCGCGAGTGAATACTTACCGTGGCCAGGACCACTATAGCAGCTATCACAAATGTACTGATAAACACCCACCAGCCGATCTCCACGCAGTAGGGGTGCTTGGAAATGGTTTCACTAATATAACCATAGATAACATAATTAGGAGTTGAATCTGAACTTGACTAAGCTTCATGAATTCATTAAATTAGGTGACAAATCTATCTTTATGAAGACAACTATACTTCTGGCAATGCTGATGATGACTGTATTATCAGGAATTGCACAAGACAAACAAACGGATTACACCGAAGCGCTGAAGCTGATTGAAGTTTGGCTGGATGCACAAAGAGATTATGACCGGGTACCTGGTATGTCTGTTCTCATTGTAGATGATCAGGAGGTATTATGGTCAGGAGCATTTGGAATGGCCAACATGGAGGATCAGGTAAAAGCCACCCCTTCCACTTTGTATAGCATCTGCTCCATTTCCAAACTTTTTACCTCGGTAGCCATCATGAAGTTGTATGACGAGGGAAAGCTTCGTTTGGATGATGAGGTAGATGATCTGCTCCCCTGGTATGATCTCAAGCAGAAATACAAAGATAGCTGGCCGATCACCATCAGAACCCTTCTGACCCACTCTTCCGGCCTGCCCAGAGAATCCAATCATCCTTACTGGACTGGTCCTGACCACCCCTTCCCGGAAAGTGAGTCGATTAAGTCAGAACTGCATAACCAGGAAACACTCTATCCATCTTCCACCTATTTCCAGTACAGCAACCTGGGACTAACACTCCTTGGAGAGGTAGTATCGGCGGTATCGGGTATGCCTTATGAGGAGTATATAAAACTGCATATCCTGGATCCTCTGAATCTGCAGGACACCCGTACTTTTCTTCCGGAGGAACAGTATGGAACCACCCTTGCAGTAGGCTACACCACTCTGAACAGGGAAGGAACCCGTGAAAAAGTTAACTTATTCCAGGCCAAAGGGATAAAAGCCGCGGCAGGTTTTTCATCCAATGTAAGCGACCTGGGCAAATTTGCCTCCTGGCAGTTCCGGCTGCTTGACACAACCACCACTGAGATACTGCAACCCTCTACACTGAAGTATATGCATAACGTCCATTGGACCGACCCCGACTGGAAAACCACCTGGGGATTGGGATTTTGGATGACCAAAGGACAAAATGAAGAGAAATGGGTAGGACATTCCGGAGGCTGTCCCGGTTATTCCACACTTTTTAATATGATTCCTGCTAAGAAACGGGCTTATGCGGTATTTACCAATGGACTAAATACGAATAGAACCGGGTACATCAACGGTATGCATAGCATTCTGGAAAAATATAAAAAAGAAGGAAAGAAGGAATCCGGAAACGATCCTGCTCACGAACTGGATGAATACGAAGGATACTATAGCCAGCTGCCCTGGACGAGTGAGGTCTACCTGACATCATGGCACAACAAGCTGGTCATGCTTAGCCTGCCCAGCAAAGATCCTGCTGAAACTTTGATGGTCCTCAAATACATCAAGGATGATACCTTCAAAAGATTGAAAGACAACGGTGAATTGGGTGAGGCCTATGAAT
>JAGLPR010000405.1 GCA_023137255.1 Bacteroidales bacterium
CAAAATTATTTTGCGGATAGAAACCAAGGTGGCGGGAAAGCTGAAACATAAAGAGAATATGGAAATCGGGCGAAGCATTTTCAAGGGCATCAAGGTATTGGATGGAACTGATAAGAAATTGGGCAAGCATCGGGTTTGATTCTTCCTCCCTGACCACTCTGTAGATCACCTCTGCCATGAATATGGCCTGCGCACTTTTGACCATATCAAACGGTAAAGAATTGAGGGGCATGGCTCGGGATACTTCCTTGACCAGCTGGATCTCGCGGGAATCTTTGTGGAATACCTCAAAATCAAGAATGAACAGGGGCTGAAAAAGATTGGAACGATTCTGTTTCTTCGACTTCCGGACCCCCTTGATCATATAGGATTGTCTGCCGTACTGCTCTGTGTAACAGTGTGCCACCAGGCTCGATTCTCCATACCGGGTGGTATGCAATACTATGCCCCGGGTCTTTCGGATCATGTCAGAAGTTGAAAATCATATCAGAAGTTGAAGGTCATATCAGAGATTAGGAATCATATCTAATGAATAAACAGAAGCTTGGTCACATGTGATAGGGCGCCGTCGGGACTGGAAAGGTAGATCATATACACTCCTGTGGCTACCCGATCGCCTCTGAAATTGGTGCCATCCCAGATGGCCTGTCCGCCATACGACTCGGTTTCAAATACCAGGTTGCCCCCCATGTCGGTGATCTTTACAGTGGTTTGTGCCACCAATCCTTTTATTGCCACAGGCCCTTCATAAGTCTCCCTCACCGGGTTGGGATAAACCACAACTTCATTGAACAAAGTGCTGCCTGTCATGGCATCGCCCATGAAGGAGATGATTCCTTTGTCGGTCCCGAAAAACACCTCTCCCGAAATTCCATCCACACAGATATCTATGATGTTATCGGACAACAGCGGACTGTTCATCGAGTTGAAATGCTGAACCTCCTGCTGGCCATCGTCCGAAACCAGATAGACTCCTCCTCCTGCAGTTCCGAGCCATTTGCGATTGGCCCCATCCACTTCAATGGTAGTTACTATCTGAGTTCCAAGCAGCGGATCTGCCAGACCACTGCCATCGTTGCGTGGAATAAGGATCGCCTGAGCAAAAAGTTCACCATCTGTAAACAACCTGTACGGACTGAACATGACCAGGACTCCCTGGTTGGTCCCCAGCCAGAGATTGCCGTTATGATCCTCTGCAAAAGACCTTACGTCATTGGTAATTACCTTTCCGAATCTGTCTTCCACACTGACCTTTTTATAAATGTCGTCCGAAGTATCATCCAGAGTAAAATTGTCGTCCATTGCAAACAATCCGTAGCCCCGGGGAACAATCACCCAAAGGTGGCCCGCCTGGGTAATAAGAATATCGCCAAGAGTATTATAGTCTGAGATCAGATTGTCGCAAGCGAAACTCTTCCATGTGCCATCCGGTTTTAATACCGAAATGGGCTCAGATACACTGGAGTTGGTCATCCACAGATTTCCTTCAGGATCAAATACAACGCCTCCAATCCTGACAAAGTTACCCGGTAACAGGGTTTGAAGGGAGCTATTGGTTTCGGTGTAGCGAACGATGCCCTGTTCGGTGAATTCGAGCAATCCGTATCCCCACGAACCTGCATACACATGCATGGGATCGGACGGATCAAGAGCCAGGGTGATCAGGTCCCTTTCATTCCAGTTGCTCCTGGTGGTCCAATGTTGATCCTTAAAGGTCTGGAGGGAAGCCGATCTGTACCGGTTGCCCCAGATGGCCGTGACTCCTCCCTGGACAACATGAAGAATATTTTGTGAAGCCTCCATATCAAATACCGAAATAGAACTCGGTCCGTTGGGCATGATAGACCACTTGTTCCCCCCCTGGTTGGTAATTAATCCACCTCCAAAGGAGGCGATCCACAGATCTCCATTATCATCAATCGCAGCTGAGCGGGGTTGTGTAGTAGTCAGTTGCTGAACAACCAGTAGATCGTCGTTGATCAGGTTCACAAGAGAATCATCAACCAATGTAAGATAATCTCCCTGGTTCAGGATCTCATGACAAATTTTCCCGGTAAAATAGGGATAGATGTTCCAGCTGCTCCCGGTATTATAATAAACCTGGTCCTGCTGGTCAGATGGATCGTCATGGGAAGTGAAAAGTGTGTTGTTGAATGTGGCTATGGTACTGAATGCTCCCCCGGCATCAGGGATATCGTTGACCAAAGCCCAGGCATTAAAATCGACCAGGAACGGATCGGAGAGCAAACCCCTCCTGATGCCCTGATCCGTAGCAGCATACAGGTAGGTGCCATCTGAAGTTACCTGGTTCACCTTCAATGCCTCCCCATTGTCCCCGATAATATAGGTCTCGCTGATCTCATCTTTCTCCAGGTTCAGTACCACAATTCCAAAACCTGTGGAGAGATAAGCTTTCTGCCCAATATAGTAGATGTCATAGACAGACTTATCACCGGGAATCTGCTTCTTCATAATATCGGGGATATTTACCACAGATTCCCCCCTGATAATATCTATGTTCGAATTCTGGTAGGCAAGAATCAGGATTTCAGACTCGTCCCACCAGCTCATGGCAGAAACTCCGTTGTCGGACAGCCCGTCTATCTTTGAGATCTTCTCGACCGAATTGTCCTCCAGGCTGTAAAAAAACAAACCGCCTGTGGCAGCACAAAAGACCTTGCTATCCGTGGCTTCTGAAAGGGTACAGAACTGGTAGGGCAGGTGTGTTCTCCACTTGCCTATGGGAACCTGACCCGTCAGAGAGACAGGCAACCAGGCCAATGCACCTATGAAAATTATTAGAAGCCTTTTTAGCATAATAGAGAGTTTCTATAAATACGCGAAATCCGTTAACATATTACATCCCTTTCAGCTTTTGTACAAGCTGTGCCACAGCCAGTGCACGATGACTGATCTGGTTTTTCAATGCAAGATCCATTTCAGCAAATGTGATCTCATATCCATCCGGACGAAACACCGGGTCATATCCAAACCCCTTTGCACCCGAAGGCACCTCCGTGATCCTTCCATCAACCACCCCTTCAAATTGGTACTCTTTGCCTCCCAGCACCAGGGCAATTACCGTTCTGAACCGGGCGTTCCGGACATTCTTCCCCTCCATCTCAAACAACAGTTTCCTGATGTTTCCCTCAGCTGGTTCCATTTCAGGAAATGTGGGATGGCCGATCATAGAATACCTGGCAGAGTATACTCCTGGCGCGCCCTTCAGGGCATCCACTTCGAGGCCCGTATCATCAGCAAAGCAATCACGGCCGGTCAGATCATATATATACCAGGCCTTCTGCGAGGCATTCTCTTCAAGTGTAAGATGATCCTCGGGAATATCGCCGTTGATATTCAGTTCTTTCAACCCGATCAGCCGGAACCTCTCTCCAAGCAGGGCCCCTATCTCCTCCAGTTTATGAAGATTGTTGGTGGCAAATACAATGTCCATATCCATTACAAAAAAAGGCCGCAAACAATTGCGGCCTTGAATTTACATATTTTGATACAGCTACGAGCCCCCGGCTGCTCGGAAACCACTAGAAAGTTTTGCCGGTTTGGGATTCAGGCACATGACAGGCAGGTTCTCCGGATTGGCTATGATATACTGTTCAGGAGCCCCAAGCATATAATCGACCCACTTGATATCGCGTG
>JAGLPR010000406.1 GCA_023137255.1 Bacteroidales bacterium
ATGTCCTTGATTTTCAGGATATCCCTATGGAATTCAGTTTTACTCATTGTTAGTATTTATTTAAGGTATTGTCATAAATCACGGGGCACTTCACCCGCATATCGGTTTCACGGTAAGGATTGTTGCCGGCTACAAACATATCCATCAGAATTTGCGTGGAGAGTATACCGGCCACAGCCATATTTTCATTTTCAGTCACGGTCTTTCCTTCCACCATTTTTCCCAGCAGTTTCTTGACCGATGCCGGATTAAAGATGCCAAACTTGTTCAGCATCCCGGGGGAAAGCGCTTCCCGAAGGTATTCCGGGGCCTTCCCCGAGGTAAGGCTTGAGGCAACAGGTGCCCTGTACGCCTGCTTGGGACGATTCACCACCTTATCGGGCAGGCGTCCGTCCATCATTTTCTTCATCAGGTACTTCTCGTTGAGACCCCTGATCTTATGATTCCACGGGAGTTTGGAACCAAATTCAATGACCCGGTGATCGAGGAAAGGATAGCGTCCTTCCACCGAATGAGCCATGCCCATCCTGTCGCCCTGCGACGAGAGCAGGTATCCCGACATAAAGAGTGTGGATTCGAGCCACTGGGCCCTGCTGAGCAGGTCCAGGTCGTTGAAGCCGGAAGGGAGGTTGTCCAGGTAGGTATCCACCGGATCGGGAGCGGAAGGATCGAGGAAGCCCTGCCTGAAATGCTCCCTGATATGTTTTGAGTTGTTCCAGCGGATCAGGTGGGAATAGACCGGCGAGTCGGTATCGTTCAGCCGGTAACCAAAGAACCCCTTAAGCAGGGCACTGTTCCTTCCCTGGAATTGTGCCAGGTAGGGATAGAGTTTCTGCAGAAGCAGCGGCCTGATCTTTGAATCGGGCTGACGCGACCAGAACTCTCTGATAATCGCTTCCTTAAATATATTGTATCCGCCCAGGAACTCATCTGCTCCCTCGCCCGTGATCACCACTTTGATTCCGTGATCGTTCACCAGTCCCGACAACAGGTACATGGGAACAGCACCGGTACGAAGCAGGGGGATCTCGGTATGCCACAATACCTTTGCAAAGTGATCCGCAATATCGGTATTCTTGCAGGTGATGGAGTGATGTGTTGTATCGAGCATTCCCGATACACTTTGCTGAAACGAGGTCTCATCAAACTCTTTCTGCTCAAACCCGATGGAGAAAGTATTCAAAATGCCCGGCTCTATCTGTTTGATGAACCAGGTGGTGGCACTGGAATCGATGCCCCCGCTCAGGTAGGCTGCCACCTGCACATCCGCCCTGAGTCTGAGCCTTATGGAGTCCGAAAGAAGCGCTTCAAACTCATCTTTGGAGTAGGCCAGGCTGGAAGAGTTTTCCGAACCCTGATCGCCACTGAACTGAAGTTCCCAGTAGGGCTTAATCTCTGTACGATGATCCTTAACCACCATATAGTGCCCCGGCGACAACTCCTTCACCCCTTTAAACATGGTATCGGGAGTAGGGATGGTCCAGAAGGTAAATACCTTCCTCAGAGATTCCGGATCGGGTTCCGCCTGAACATGTCCCGATTCCATCAAACACTTGATCTCCGAACCAAATACTAATTTATCTCCCTCCCTGAAATAATAGAGTGGCCTGATCCCCACGCGATCGCGGGCCAGGAACAGCTCCTTTCGTTTGGTATCCCAGATAGCAAAAGCAAACTGTCCGTTCAGCTTCTCCAGGCACTTTTCGCGATAGTGTTTAAAGAGGAGCAGTAATACCTCTGTATCACTCTCTGTCCTGAAACGGTAACCCAGGCTGATCAGTTCATCGCGGAGTTCAATGTAGTTGAAAATCTCGCCATTGAATACGATCCAGAATTCCTTTGCTTCATCCGACATGGGCATCTGTCCCTGGGCCAGGTCGATAATGCTTAACCTCACACTACCCAGTCCAACCCCCTCACCCATATAAATACCTGACTCATCGGGTCCGCGATACTGGACTTGCATCAGCATGTTCCTTACGTCGTCGGACCGGATAAGAGGCGAACCTGGACTATATATACCTGAGATACCACACATATTGGTATAGTATATCTAAATACTAAACAAGAGCGGGATTCTTCTTCAGAATAAAATCTGCAATGGCATCGATCGATTCAAAATTCTCCTCCACAAGATCACTGTCCTCTGCCTGAATCTGGAACTTTGTTTCCAGGAAATCGAGCAAAAGGGCAAATCCCATGGAGTCAAAAATGCCTTCGACGAAAATTTTTGTATCGGATTGAAGGGAGTCTGTCTCTTTAAAAGTATTCTCCTTCACGTAGGCAAATAATTCATTTTTTAGTGTATCCATCTTCTTTTTCAATTTTTATTGAATCCTAAGTAATTTATATTTAGCTTTTTCCCTGTTTTAAGAATAGCATATCTCACGGATTTAAAATACGAATAACTTGAAGTCATATTACATCGATTTGACCAAAACTGGATATGGCTTGAGTAGAATGGATAAAAACAGACACAAAAAACAGAGGCCGCCAGAAATGGCAGCCTCCACTATCAATAAAGAGAACAATCCTTGGATGAATGGTCCAAAACCGTTGATGAATCTTCCTTAGCGGTGGTTTACATCAAATTCAGCCCTGCAAACCCATATTGAACCGTATGGATTCTGTTCACTTTTGACTTTATGACTTCGGGCTTTCGACTAAATTAGAGCAAGCCCTGATCAACCATGGCATCGGCCACCTTCAGGAAGCCGGCAATGTTGGCCCCCTTCACGTA
>JAGLPR010000407.1 GCA_023137255.1 Bacteroidales bacterium
TGTCCCACTCATACTCGATACAGCCTCTCCCTGCCTGACCATCACCCACGATCCGGATACCGGTCTCGTCGTACCAGCCACGCTCCGTAAGATCCGCATTGTCGAAGTTCTCACTAAAGAAAGCACCTTCCGGAATAGCTTCAGACTTTTTCTGACATGACAGAGCAGCTGTTATGCAGATGGCAAGCATGAGTATCTTAATCATTGTATATCTCTTTTAATTGTTTGTAATTATCTCATTCTATTACCGGCAAAATAATACACGATGGATATTCTTTGCTATGATATATTATTTGTGTTGCCTTCACAAAAGTTGAATCAAGTGCAGGGAATATACCTGTATTCAAATTCCTGTCGAACCTTGGGAAATTGCTGCTGGAAATCTCCACACGCAGTTGATGCCCTGCTTTAAACAGGTTGCTGGTAGACCAGAGACTTATATGGTATTTGTAAATTTTGTTTGGCCGGATAGCTGAAGGAGGTGCTTCGGGATTACGGAAGCTAGCCCGTATGATCCCTTCACACAACCGGATGGCTCTTCCGTCGGGGTAAACATCAACCAATTTGGCTGTGAAGTCCGTATTGATTGCCGAGCTTGAGGCATACAATACAACTTTTACCGGACCGGTAACTTCAAGGTTTTCCTTCAATAGCCCGGTAGAATAGACCAATACATCTTTCCTTGCTTCAACTTCCCGCTGATCGATGGGTTCATCTCTCCCTGGAGTAATAACCGGGTTTTCAGGATCGTAAACAAAGGTATCCGGGATCTCATTTTTTGGGGCATTTGTATTAAGAGTGCCATCACCCCCAAGCGTATTGGCATTTCCCTGGCTATGGAAGAAATACTCCTGATAATCTGTCCGGGCCAATGGCCATTCGTTTTCATCCCTCCAGACATTTTCGCCCATCACAAATATCCTGACAGGCGGTTCCTGCATAATTCCATTATCGATTCCTTTTAACTGGCTGTCGAACCAACGCAATTTAAGTTCACTGGTATTAAGTGCTGCATCCTCTCCAAAATCCACATCTCCAGCCTTACGTGATTCCGAAGCGTGTACCCACGGCCCCATGATCAGTTTTTGTCTAGCCCTGATCTCCGGATCGATGTCCGGTGACGTCATTCTCATAAAGTTGTCGAGGGTACCCTGCTGAAAGCTATCAAACCATCCGCCCAAATTGTAAATCGAAGTTTTGATCTTAGTATAATCATCTCCCACACTTGACCTTTCCCAGTAGGGATCCTTTTGCGGGTGGGCCAGCCAATCCCTTAGGAAGGGTATTCTCCATCCCAATAATATATCCTGTTCGATAAAAGGGATCATTCTGTATGCACTATCTGTGATGTTCTGCATAAAGGAGTCGTCGACATTATAAGGACGTGACATGGCATAGCTCCAAGGACTCCACCTTAAGAGTCGGAAAGCTCCTCCCAGATATGCATCTTTATAAAAATCCGAGAAAGTTTTCGTTGGGAACATGGTTTTTAAATAAGGGCTTCCAAGCGGTGCCGGCATCCATTGGGTAAAACCAAGATATGAGCCGCCAAAAGTTCCGATTTTCCCATTACACCAGGCCTGCTTCCCTATCCATTGCTGGGTATCATATCCATCCAGTGCCTCTGCCTGCATAGCATCAAAAACACCCTCCGATTCATACCGTCCACGGGTGTCCTGGATAAGGACCACATATCCGCGCCTGGCATAAAAATGCCCCTCCTTGTCGCCTTCCCCTCCGTTACCATACGGACTCCGCATAAGCAAAACAGGAAACTTGCCTGTAGTATCAGGTCGGTATATGTTGGTTGATAGTCTGATCCCATCCCGCATGTGCACTTTGACATCCAGTTCCTCAATAACCTGGTGAATGGGTTGTGATAACTCCTGAGAAAAGCAGAGAGATGATGCCAGGTTGAACAACACCCATACAAGAGTGATGCTCCTTGGGACAGTTCTTTTATCAGATATCAAATACATAACATTTTCCTTTATGGAGTTGATAGAGTACTAAAATTTGATTGAAATATTTCCAAAAGTAACATCCACATGATGAGCAAGCAACGCAACACCGCCATTGCGGTTGGCATGTTTGCTGACTTGCGTTTCCTGCCAATCCCACTGAGCAGGTTCTGTTTCTCCCTCCCTCCATATTTTAAAACTGTAACACGACACACCATCTCCTTCACTCTGATCCTGTAAAGTTTGGCATCTTGCTTTCATCCAATATGTTGAAGCAACCTCAACAGGGAATTGACCATAATTAATTCGCTTGTCATTATCGCCCCGATAAAACTGTGCAAAAGATGGGTTTTCAGATTTACCCGGATCCCATCGTAACCACGCAATTGCTCCAAAGGGCTGATAACCCCACTTGGGTTGCATTTTGGGAAAATTCCGATACCCCCCATCCATATGCCCGGTAAAACGAAAAAGGATTCCTAATCCATTGCCACCACTTAGATGACTTGTAGTTTCACTTACCTGGTTTATTACTACTGACACAGTAATTTCGTAGTCTTGCCAATTTTTTTCACCTATCAGAAATATGCGATCATACCCCATGTGTTTGGTACGTAAGCCATTAGATTCCAGTTCCCAATGGCCATCGACATACTGACCTACATCCTGAGGATCGGTGATTTTGGTCCAATCAATATAAACAGGTAATGGATATGAACCGGATTGAAGGTCAACTATCACTTTTTGTTTCGTTTGCCGTCCTTGTCTATCCGTGGCAATAATCTCTACTCTGTTTGTACCGGGCTGCAATTCAGCAATTGGAATATCAGCATTAAAATGTCCGAGTTCTGCAAGCCTGCGATATCCCGGTGTGCCTTCACCAAAATTAAGTCGAATGAAAGGGCCTTTATTTAACCGGTAGGTGAGGGAGGCGATGGAATCTGCTGGCGAAACTTTTCCCATCACATTGAAATCGTCCTGGGCGTTTCCCAGATGGCCCACTTTTTGGTGCAACCCGTGCCAAATCTCAACTTCAGGCCCATCCGAAATAATTTCATTCTGGCATGAAATCATGGCTGACAAAGCAAAGCAAAGTAAAAGCGGGGGTAAGAATTTGTTGATCATAGAGATGTTTCCTTCCATTAAATATGTGCGATCTAAACGCTTATATACCTGCAAACCCGTACGGGGTTCGCAGATGCAGTACGGGAAAACTACTGTGCAAAGCAGGAATATCCGATATATTTTGTTTCCCCGTTTTCCTGAATTTCAAGTTGAAGATTGGATGAACCTGGTTGAGGGTCACCAACAACTTTGATCTTCAGGTTTGGCTTTTCATTTTCGAATGGAACCACGAGGGTTACAAAGCGAATTCCTCTGTTTTCTGATTCTTTTTTAATGCGGTAACGAAAAGCCGGACGAGGCTCTTTTTTGGTATAAACAAACGAAACCTGCCCTTCCTCTTCTTCGAGTTTTATTCCTTTTTGTTTTTCGGTTTGAACGGTTACATTCCATCCATCTTTATAATCAGAATGAACCGACAAGTTTTCATCATCAAAAATTGCATCTCCCGGCGCCAATTGAAAATGAAGGTCAACATCACCAGAGGCACTTCCAAAGGCCTCATCAACAAGAACAAAATATCTTTTTTTAATAAAAAAAAGGGATCTCCGATGCGTAAAATTATTGTTTCCGGCATTTTCAACAACCAGAATATCCAATTCCTTTCCGGGCTTCCAAAGTAACAGGTTGGGAGCGTATTTGGTGTTTTCACCATTCAAGGTTAATGTCTGGTGTACTTTTGTCTGTCTGAACCATGCACGGTTTTCGGGATCGCCATGGTAAATATAACTGCCTGCATCGGGCATTAAATTTCTGCCTCCGGCGAATAACTCGAATGTTCCATTGTCAGGCTGGCAATGATAACCACCATCGGGCCCACATTTTAAAACCAAACAAATGGCATCATTTTCCCAATCACTGCGCATGGAATACAAGCCACTCTCTTTCAATGCAAAAGCAGTTGATTTTGGTTTTAACCCTTTTTGGCCATTGGTAGCCATGTATAGAAAATCATCGCGGTTAAACATTTCTGCCCATGACAGAAAGTGTTCATTATATTGTCCTGGAGTTCCTGCCCAGGAATCGCCAAACTGGGCATTGGTGCCATCAGGCATTCCCAGTTTCATGGGTATTTCGCACATTTTTTCAATGGTTTCAAGGTATGATTTGGGAAATGCATCGTTTAAACCATTCATTTTTGCCAAATCATACGTACGCTGAAACCAGCGGATGCACCCCACATGGTATCCAATAGCCAGTTCCCGCTGGTGTCCATCGGGATAAACCTGGATCTTAATTTCACTATTCAGGCGTCGAAATGCTTCGTCTCTCCATGTTTCCGCCTCCCGGAATTCGGGGAAAGTAATGGCAATAAATGCCATTCCTTCAGCTTCCATCAAACCCCAGTTGCTACGCGTATGGTATTTGGTCATTAAATACTCAGCATGATCGTAACAACTATTAAGAAAAGCAACCATTACAGCGGGAGTGAACGATGGGGAGTCAATAAAACGCTGGAAAAGACCTGTCCAGCGATACCCGCGAATACCTGCCTCAATGGAGCGCCAGGCATATTGATGATCATTGTCGTTTGGATTCTTGCATGTCCAGTCCACCAGTTGCTCGCCCCACTCTTTTGCATATTTTTCATCGCCGGTGTGCCAGTAAACCCGCCCCATGGATTCCCAGAAACTCATTCGGTTTAATTGCCAAACCCACTCGTTGTCCGGAACAGGGCGTGAGTCCCAGTCAATATCCTCACCGCAAAAATGGGAAGGATAGGCCGGCTGACCAACAAAAACATGCTTCAACGCATCGTTGGCTATTTCAATATCTTTTTCGGTAGCACTGTTTCCAGGAGAATCAGCTTTTAAGTCTCTATCTATCGGGTGTTTTATGGAACTTCTTAAGCGATAATACGTTAAGAGCTCTTCAGCAGCTTTCTCAGGATCATGAACGGATTGCTTTACCGGCGCCAATCCATCTTCATTGAGGTTTAACCGGGATAGAAGTATTTCTATTCCCTGATGATCACCCTCTTTTTGGATTTTGAACTTGTCGATCGGTTGAGCGAATCCTATTTCAAAAAAAAGATTAACAAGCACTAACAACAGAAAACTATTTTTTTTTATCATTGATCTGTTAACGCAAAATACGCCTCCTTTCGTTTCCATTCTCTTTGTATTCGATAATCAGCTTTGCATTCTCTTCTGATCCTGAACCAGAAAAATCACCTTTTTCGCCTCTTCCCCACCAGGCCAGGATTTTTTCCTCTCCCACCTGAAACCCCTGTACAGTACCATAATCAAGTCTATTTATCTTTGGGCCGGTATCTGTACCTTCTCCCAGGCGACGGGGTATCATCAGCACCAGGAAGCGCATTTCATCCATTTTTGCATCGGTGTGGGCGGTGAAATGCCACTGTTCAGGTGCTCCTTCGTACCTCTCTTCCGGAGCTATGGGAAATTTTCCCGACTGCCGGAAATCCAACTTTTCCGGGGAGAGAAAATAGAGATCCAAACCGACTTCGCCGCTTTTAACAAACAGATGCTGGTTCTCCTGGTCAAGTTGCATTTTTTCGAGTGTGTGAAGCAGGTAATCAAAAGAAGCCGGTCCTGATGTTTTCAGATAGTCGTGTACAGCAATCCACGGATTTTCCCGGTTGTGGGAAAAAACAATGTTACGGCGTACCACCTCCGCTTCCGGTTCCATGCCTGGCAGTGGCTCATCCAGATACTCTTCCCACTGTTTAACAGTTGGCTCGTTCATCGGCAGGTTGTATGCCCTGGCACACTCGCCGGTAACTGTGGTAAGTGCCTCCGTGTGCTCGAACTCTTCGATGGTCCCGCTTGCTGCCATTGTACCAAAAGGTTGTCCGCGCCCGTTTATCAGTATAGCGTTGTGTGCCCTGGTCATACGTGTCCACAGGTTGTGATGCGGACTACCATACCAGGGATAGTAGCCGGAGTCAATGATAAGGGCTTTGCCGAACGCATTCACCTGGAAGCTGTTCTGGTCTGCATGGCTGTGGCTAAAAGAGCCGTAAGGACTGGATTTAAAGAGCACCCATACATCATTTTTTGCATTGCCCAGGTCCGAGTGCATTGTAGCCCAGCCGATATCTCTGAGAAGCTTTGCCTGGGGCAGACCGGCAGGACTGCAGGGCTTAAGGCCGGAAGGGGGAGCACTCAGAATGGCAACTACATCCTCCATGAACCACTCCTTCCAGTCCATTATTTCTGGTAATACCTGGAGCCGGTTAAGATGGCTTTCATCGTAATGGATGTTTTCTGATTGCCAGAGCAGAACGGGGTCCTCAAAAGCACGTGCATATCTCTGTACCAGAAGTTTTTCTGCCAGGGTTGGGGCAGCCTCCCCATGGTCGCCAAACCCGCCCCTGACAGCATAAGGGGGATGAAAATGAACCGCGAAATAACCGTTATTGCGGAAAAAGGGCTTATTATAGAGGTTTACTTCGCTGCAGAGCTGCAGGGCATCAATAAAACTGGTCTGCCATAGCATATAAGCACTCCAGTAACTCAGTCCCTGCGACCAACCCCCGTCATCACTGCCCCAGGTGGGAAATGAAGTGAGATAGCAGCGGATCACATAGTCGAGCCACTTTTCGGCTTCAGGTAGTTCACCCAGGGCAGAAAGCCCGGCAAGGCCGGTAAACGCCAGCGCTCTTACTGCGTGATTGGACCAGGGAGCCGAGATAAACTCTTTTTCGGTATAATAATCCAGCATCTGGTTACCTCGCTCCTTCAGACTTGAGAGCACCAGGACCTTCTCTTCAGAATTCAGTTCATCTCCAATCCAGTCATAGGTCATGGCCATCCTTTCGAGTATCGGCATTCCTGCCTCATCATTACCGTTTGATCCATCAGGCAGGGGCAGGTTATAGGAGGTTATACCGTTCGGATCCCAGCCGGCAATATGAACCAGCCATTTTTTTGCACCCTCAAGATATTTCTGTTCGCCTATGATTTTCCAGACCAGGGCCAGACGTACCATATGGGCGCTACCCACTTTGCCCGGGGTATATATCCGGCGCCATTCCGATGCCTCGAATTTACCATCCCTGTATGGTGCAGGCTCCGGGTACAACGGTTCCACCAGGGCGGAATCGGCCAGGTGACGGCAGAACTCCCAGAAAGGCATCTCTCCTGTCTCAACCGTCTCCCTGATTTGGGCAAGCACCGGAGGAGTAAGGAACAGCCTGGGTCTTACTTCCTTTAGCTCTCTCTCGAGTTGTGCCATATCGGGCATTACAAGGACCGGAAGGCCCTGTTCCAGGGAAAATTTTCGCAATTGCGAACGTCCTGTATTCTGCCCCGCTGAATCACAGTACACTACCAGCCAGCTATATTCACCTGGTTCAAGTTTTTCTTTCAGTGGAGCCACTGTGGAAGTGAGCTCTTCCCGTGTCAGGTAGATTTTTTCTCCAACGGTGTCTTGAAAAAGTACAAAGCAGTATTTATTCGCACTATCATGGCTTGTCCATGTAAATCCGGGTGGATTGACCCCGACCTTCACTCCATCGGTCGGGTAATGCCGCAGGTGGCGACCTTCAGGGGTGCTCTCAACCACCTTAAGAGCAAGATAAGAATTCTCGGAAACTCTTGAGCAGCAAAGCAGGGCCGGTATTACCAACCCGAATAATAACAAAAAACGTGAATGTATCATTTTATAGCCTCCTGATGATTTGTTCTATTTCAAATACTCATTAAATCAGAGTCACTCTAAAACCTCCACGATTGCCACCCACCTGCCCTGTTCCGGGCAACCCAGAGGCACAAGGTTATCGGATGCCTTTAGCTCATATGCCGGCCGCCATGCCAGGTAATCCAGGTCGTACCAGTGAACCCTGAAAGTTGCTTCCTCAGGTGCGCCGGAGGCTCTGAGGATTACTGCACCTGAGGCCGGGAAATAGACTGCCCACTGCTTGCCTTTCTGCGCCAGGCAATAGGCTTCGTTTTCGGCCCGGTCCTTGAGCAGCCCGTCATTCGGTTCACTGGAAAAAACGTCGAATTTCTTAAAGACCTCTCTGATCCCTCTTATGGCGCGCTGTGCATTCTGGTCAAGGCCGATGCCGTGCCCGGGCGAGGTAGGGCGATGAAACCGTGCTGCAGCCACTCCACCCCAGAGGTGAACGAACATGCGGTCCACTGCCAGCCGGGGAGTTAGATAGCGGTTGCCGGCACGCATGGTGTAAATCTTGACATTATTGATCGGACGCACCATCTGTTTTTCGATCAGCCGGCCGCGCACATAACGCAGACGGTCACACTGACGCTGACCCTCCTGCCAGGTGTTCTGACTCACCTCCACGAAATTGTAGGTCTCCGGGTGATCGATCGTATTGAGATGCCACTCATGGGTCAGGTCCCATGAGTCCCACATCTCGGTAACATAAGCAATCTTGCCTTCGGCTTTATAGGCCTCCATGATATATCCGGCCCAGTAGGCTCCCCATCTGGCATCTACACTGGTCTCGTTGTCCATCGAAAACAGTACATTATCGTATTTCATAGTGATCGAGAGCAGCTTATCCACAAACTTCTGCTGGTAGGCAAGCACGACAGTGTTGTTCATCTGTTCCGGAACAGTACGGAAGAACGGATTGTCGGCCCGGGTCGGGTGACTGGAGTTCACAACAGGTAAGCCGGATTCCCCGACAGTGTAGTTGATATTATGTGCCGGGTTAAACGGGTTATGGTTGGTCCAGGTATCGCGGTAATAACTGAAAGTAGCCCAGACTTCGATCTGCACCACTATGTCGCGATCGGATGCCGCATTAAGCAGCCGGTTCAGATCAACCCAATAGTCGGGATTTAAAGTGGTCATGTCGTATTTGCCATCTTTTTTACCGAAAGGCCAGCGCTGGCTTGCACTCGGACTCATGGTATTGCGGATGTAGTTACCTCCGCAGGCTGCCAGGGTATCAAGGTGAGGCTCAAACCAGGAGACCTGGAACAGGTCATCATCGACCGAACCGCCTACCAGAAGGCAGGGTTTCCCCCTGAACTCCCAGTAGAATGGATTTTTTTCAGATGGACGAATCCCCTGTGCAGAACTGAGGGAATGGACCAATAATAGCAGGACTGACAATAACAGAAACAGCAGAATATTTCGTGCAGTCATGATTTGTCTTCTCGTTTGAATTTCCATGATCAAATATCTATGATTAAATTTTAATATAAAAACTGGCAATGTAGGAAGCTACGCTTAAGATCAAAAATAGTTTCCCGGTCCTTTTAATATTCTCAGTTAAAGGACTCTTAAGTATTATTACCACGGATACTGCAAATACAATCCCGTAGAGCAACCATGTTGTGGTGCCTAACAGGCTCCAGGCAGGGCCCAGACCGCTACGGTCGATAACCATTGTTTTCTCTGCCAGCAGGGTGGCTGTGTGAACACCCAATGGGTCTATGAAATTGAGCTTATACACAGGCCAGTTCCATATTACACCCCGGAATGCATGTAGCAAGTGGGCAGCAGCAGTAGTGGGAATAAGAAGCACCATAAAGGCATTGAGCATGGGTTTCAAAGACCTCCATGAAACAAGCAGACAGAGTAGCAATGGCACCAGGGTGAAAATAACCAGGGCATGCCAGTTATTATTAACAAATCCGATAATGAGCATAAGGATGCCCATCTCGGCGGGGGTTAGCTTTATATTTTTAAAGAAATCTGTAAACGGCAGGCGCAGGGAGAATCTGAAATTTGTT
>JAGLPR010000408.1 GCA_023137255.1 Bacteroidales bacterium
GAGATTTTGATGTGGATATGGTGGGTATGGGACCCTATATAGAGCACCAGGAGACCCCACTGTTCCAGTACCGGGATCGGCTATTGCCTATCCAGGAGCGCTTTAACCTGGCCCTGAAAATGGTTGCGACCCTGAGGATCCTTATGAAGGATATCAACATTGCAGCAGCTACTGCACTGCAGGCCATCGATCCTGTAGGACGTGAAAAGGCGGTCAAGGTAGGAGCCAATATAATTATGCCCAATATTACACCGGGGAAATACCGGAACGATTATGCCCTGTACGAAAACAAACCGTGTGTGGACGAAGAGCCCGAGGAGTGCAAGAACTGCCTGGATGTACGTATCCAGCTGGCTGATGGGGAGATCGGATACGGTGAATGGGGAGACTCCAAACATTTTCACAAGAGAAATAAAGAATGAAAAAGATGAAAGCTAAATCTCTCTATGTACTGCTGTTTGCGGCAATATTATCAGCTTGCGGACCCAGCCAAAAGATTACAAACTCCTGGATCAATCCCGAGGCCAGGACCAAAGGTCCATATGAATCTATTTTCATAATAGTACTATCGCAAAATAAAGAAACAAGTTTTTCTGTTGAAGACCACATGGCCGCTACGATTGCTTCAAGGGGTCAGAAGGTAGTAGTAAGTAGTGCCGTATTTCCACCAAATCTTTCAATCTCCGAAAATTTCACCCGTGAGCAAATGGCTGAGGCCATTAAAAGAACCGGGTGTGATGCAGTATTTGTCATCGCATTACTCGATGTAAAAACCGAAGAGTACTATCAACCCGGAAGATCTTATTATCCCATGAGTTATGGCATGTATGGTAGTTATTATGGATATTATAACCATTATTATCCTCAGGTATATTCTCCCGGTTACTACTCAACCGACAAAACCTATTACATAGAGAGTAACTTTTATGACCTTGAGGCGGATCAGCTTCTGTGGTCAATCCAGTCAGAAGCCTATAATCCATCAAGTCTGGACAGCTGGTTTGATAGATATTCCTATGACCTGATAGCCGAGCTTAAAAAAGAGGGATTAATTACGAAATAACCTTACCCTATCACAGAAGAGGATCGATGATTATTGTGCCTGGGCTTCTGCTTCTGCTTCTGCTTGAGTCTGGGTAATCCATCCACCTCCCAGTGCTTTATAAAGATAGATGTAAGCTGCCAGGTGATTGCGCCTGGTTGCCGCGGCCTCCAGTTCAGCATTGAACATGGAGCGTTCACTCTCCAGAACCTCCAGGTAAGCGGTCTGACCGCCATCGTAGCGTGCACGGGATAACATGGCGGCATTGATGGCCGCTTTTTCCTGTCTTCTCCTGGATTCCGACTCGGCACTGTAAGTATGCAGATCAATCAGTGCATCATCCACCTCTCTGAAGGCGTTCAGTACCACCTTCTCATAATTATACAAAGCCTGTTTGGCCACTTCCTGCTGGATCTCAACCCTTCGCTTGTTCTTGCCCCAGTTAAAGATCGGTCCCAGCATACTCCCTCCTACTGAATACAGGATTGCATCTCCACTCACAAGTGAAGAGAGATCCCCACTGGCCACCCCCAGGGCACCGGTGATACTGAAAGAGGGGAACCGCATGGCCTGGGCCACTCCAATTCGCGCGGTTTCCGTATAAAAGATCTGCTCAGCCTGAAGGATATCCGGACGACGTAACAACAGCTCCGAAGGAATTCCCACAGGCACATCCGGAGGAAGTGCACGTTCATCAAGCAGGCCGCGCTCGATGTTCCTGGGGTTCTGTCCAATTAGGATACTGAGGTAACTTTCAGTCCGGGCCACACTCCTCTTATATACAGGGATGGCCACTGCAGCCACCGCTTCCTGCTGCTGGGCCTGGTTCAGGTCGATCTCCGGAACAGTTCCTTTTTCAAAGCGCTGCTCAATGATCCAGAGCGACTCCTTCCTGGTC
>JAGLPR010000409.1 GCA_023137255.1 Bacteroidales bacterium
GGTACTGCCATTCGCGGTCGCTGATACCGTAGTTGTCCTCGTTGTAACTCGACACCTCCCCGGCCGGGAAGATCCCCAGCACCCTTCCCTCCTGCAGCTGCTCCAGGGCCAGTTTAATACCAGTCAGGCTGGAGGCTGCTTCCTTTCTGCGTTCAAATGGATTTACCGGAAGCATGAACTCCGAAACCGGTTCTATCTTATTCAGGACGAAGTTGGACAGCACCCTGATGTCGGGCCTGATTTTATACAAAATCTTAATCAGCAGCATGCCATCGATGCCCCCGAAGGGGTGGTTGGAGACGGTGATAAAGGCCCCATCTTTGGGAATCTTGGCCAGCTCCTCCTCGCTTACCTCGAATTCGAGCTGCAGCCTGTCGATGAGCGCATCGATAAACTCCATGCCCTTGAGGTGGCTCAAATCGTTGTAAAGCTTATTGATCTTGTTGATCCGCAGAACAGTCATCAGCACCTTAGCCGCACTGGCACCCCCGATGCGTTTGTTCAACCGGGCTGCCTTTATAAATTCATCTGTCTCGACCAGTTTCAAAGTTTCTCTCTCTCTGTTTTTCGACATGGTGTGCTACAAAGATAGAGAAAGTTTATCTTTACACTTCATGACCAGAATTCAAAAGATCGCGCTGGCCCTGTTGTCGGCCCTGCTTCTCTCAGTTCCGTTCTTCAGATGGGGAACGGGATTCCTACTTATGGTGGCTTTTGTACCATTGCTATTCATCGAAGATGCAATAGCAAGTCAGAAAGCTGAAAGGCAAAAGCTGAAAGCAAAGAAGCTAAAAGTCAAAAGTCAAAAGTCTGTGAAGTCGAAAGGGGGGGTGATGATCGGGTATGCCCTGCTCGCCTTTGTACCCTTTGTTCTGTTGACTACCTGGTGGATATATTTCGCCACCTGGACCGGGCCCGTGGCCTCGGTGATTGTGAATGGCGGGTACATGACCCTTACCTTCCTGGTGTTCCACCACACACGCCGGAGACTGGGCAATCGCCTGGGCTATGCCTCGCTGGTGGTATTCTGGCTCGCCTTTGAATTCCTGTACATTCGTGCGCAGATCAACTTCCCCTGGCTGGTGCTGGGAAACGGCTTTGCCAACGATGTGATGCTGATACAGTGGTACGAATGGACCGGGGCCCTTGGAGGATCGCTTTGGGTGATGGTGATGAACATCCTGGTTTTCAAACTTGTCAAAGGATGGTTGTCTGATCGCTCTTTTGCAGCCAACAGGAAGCGTATCGGCTGGGTGGTGGGAGTATTGATGGTCCCGATGCTCTTCTCGATGGTCCGCTTCCTCACCTACCAAGAGAAAGAGGATCCCTACGAAATGGTGGTGCTGCAGCCCAACATCGATCCTTACATGAAATTCCAGGACATGACCCAGGAGGAGCAGACCGGTTACTTGCTTCAACTGGCCGATTCGCTGGTCACCCCGGAGACGGATTACATCGTGGGGCCCGAGACCTTTATTAACAATGGAGTATGGGTATCGCTGATGTACAAACACCCCGAAATACTGAAGCTGCAAGTCTTTTTGAAGCGATTTCCCAACGCCAAACTGGTCCTGGGCGCCACCACCTTTCAGGTGTACAAGGATTCCTCCCAATTCACCTCCTCCAGCCGACTCTACCGGGGAGGCCCTTATCAGTACGACCATTTCAACAGCGCCTTCCAGTTGGATGCTTCCGGGGAGATTCCCCTTTATCACAAATCCATGCTGGTGACCGGGGTCGAAAAAATGCCCCACAAGGAGTTGCTGGGCTTCCTGGAGGATCTTGTGGTAAATCTTGGAGGTGCCATGCGCGGCAACGGTACCCAGGAGTTCAGGGAAACTTTTGTTTCGCCGCAGGACAGCACACGGGTGGGGCCTGTGATTTGCTGGGAATCGGTTTTTGGCGAGTATGTGACCGATTATGTAAGCGATGCGGGGGCGAACTTCATCTTTATCGTGACCAACGACGGATGGTGGAGAAATACCCCCGGGTACCGCCAGCACAACAGCTTTGCCCGCCTTAGAGCCATTGAAACCCGCCGCAGCGTGGCACGCAGTGCCAATACAGGCATCAGTTCACTCATCGACCAGCGGGGCGTGGAACTGGCACGCATTGGATGGTGGGAACGATCGGGACTCCGCGGAACCCTCAACAAGAATGATAAGATCACCTTCTATGTGAAACACGGCGACTTCCTGGGACGGATTGCCGTATTACTCACCGTGATCCTTCTGCTCTACTCCATTGTATTCAGATACATCAAAAAGTGAGGCGAATCCGTGCGCCCACACCAACGACCCTAACCATGAAAGACTTCACCAAAATCAAGCCCACCGAGATCACTGACAACGTCTTTAAACTGCTCGATAAAGACTGGATGCTGGTGACTGCCGGGAACATTAGCAAATTCAACACCATGACCGCCAGCTGGGGTCACCTGGGCATCATGTGGAACCTGCCGATTGCCATCGCCTGGATCCGCCCCCAGCGGTATACCTATGGATTTGCCAACAGGAATAACGGTTACACCCTCTCTTTTTTTACCGAGGAGTACCGCAAGGCACTCCAGATCTGCGGCACCAAATCGGGACGCGACTGCGACAAGGTGGCCGAGGCGGGACTCACCCCCGTGGAGACCGACCGCGGCAATGTGATCTTCCAGGAGGCGCGCCTGGTACTGGAGTGCCGGAAGGTCTACGTGGACGACCTGAAAAAGGACAATTTCCTGCTGCCGAAGATCGCCCAGAAGCACTACCCCGGGGACGATTTCCACCGCTTCTATATGGGGGAGATTATGAATGTACTGTCACGTTAAATTCGACAGTACTTTCATCTTTTTGCTTCTCTGAGACCGCAAGTCCGGTTGCTGCTTATGCGTTATTAGGTGATCAGGTTGGAGTGAAGAACGGCAGGAAATGTGTACATTGTAAGGTCAGAAATTTAATAAAAAATGAGCAGGATACTATTTGTGGCACCCCACCCCGATGACGAAATCCTTGGATGTGGAGGAACCATATGGAAGCATGCCCGGTCGGGCGACCAGGTCCATGTACTGATTGCAACCCGTGGTGATAAAAAGATCTACTCCGACGAAAGGGTGAAGAATGTCAGACAGGAGGCGTTAAAGGCGCATCAGCTTCTTGGAGTGGCCGAAACCCGGTTCCTCGATTTTCCCGCTCCAAACCTGGACACTGTTTCGCTTGCTGAACTTGCCAGTGCCATAAAGGGTGTGATTACCGAACTGAAGATCGATACGATCTACCTGCCGCACCATGGAGATATTCACCACGATCATACGGCAGTCTTTAATGCCGGGCTGGTGGCATCGAGGCCCGCCAACGGAGTCTCCGTACATGCAATTTATGCCTATGAAACCCTCTCTGAGACCGAATGGGCCATTCCCAGTGGAAGTGAGGCATTTATCCCCACTCGGTTTGTAAATATCGGCGATGCGCTGGAGCATAAACTGGATGCCATGAAATGCTTTAAAAGTCAATTGCGTGAATTCCCTAATCCCAGGTCTCTTGAAACCATTGAATCACTGGCCAAATACAGGGGTAGTACAATGGGCTTCCACATGGCGGAGGCGTTTATGGTGATTCGCATTCTCGAGGAGTGATCGGACTGGCCAATCAATAATTTAAAATGGCATCCCATCATTGATAAAGTCTTCTACGGCCATATTCAATCACAATTCACTAACTTTCTTTCTCACTAACATATTAACATACTCGGGTTGCCGTGCAACCTGGGTATTTTTTATCTGTCTTTCCATTTGAAAGCGTAATACTTTGACGACGAAATACGAGGATATACACAGAGATGTGATCGAATCGTGCAAGAAAGGTGATGTTCGGGCGCAGTACCAGTTATACAGTCTCTATAACAAGGCGATGTATAATATCTGCTACCGGATGACCGGACAGCAGGAGGAGGCAGAGGATATGCTTCAGGAGTCGTTTTCCTATGCTTTCAGTAGACTGGGTTCTTTCAGGTTTGAGTCGTCCTTCGGGGCATGGTTGAAACGCATCGTTGTGAATACCTGTATCAACCACCTTAAGAAAAGAAAGGTGGACCTGGTTTACACGGAACAACACAACGATCCGCCACCCGACAACGATTTCGTCGATTACGAGGAGATCAAATTCAAGGTGGACAAGGTGATGAAGGCGGTGGAGAAGCTGCCCCAAGGCTACAGGATCGTATTCTCACTCTACCTGCTTGAGGGGTATGATCACAAGGAGATCGCAGAGATCCTGGGAGTCTCCGAGTCGACCTCAAAGAGCCAGTTTTTAAGAGCCAAACAGAAAATTAAAGAAATCTTGATGAGCGATGAGTGACAGGTTAGAAGAATTTGTAAGGCAAAACCGGGAGCAGTTTGATCTGCACGAGCCCGATCCGTCGATCTGGCTGAAGATCAATCCTGCCAACTCTCAGGTGGTGAAGGAGCGCAGACCCATGCGCTGGCTCAGGGTGGCTGCAGCAGTGGCTATGATTTTTGCAGGCTCCACGGCAGGTATCTACTTCCTTACAGGAGGGAATGCTGAGACGGATCAGTACAGCAACAAGCTGTATATGGAGATCCGGGAAACCGAACAGTACTACAGCCAGATGGTTTCGCAGCGCTATGATGAACTGAAGCCCTACCTGGCAAGCGATCCGGCAGCAGAAGAGATGCTTACTGATGACATGACTGAGCTGGACGAGGTGTACAGTGAGCTGAAAGAGGATTTGAAGGACAACGCTTCCAACCCCGAAGTCATTGAGGCAATGATCCTCAACTACCGGGTGAAACTGGAAATTCTGGAGGACCTGCTTAATCAACTAAAAGAAAAGGAGAATCAA
>JAGLPR010000041.1 GCA_023137255.1 Bacteroidales bacterium
AGGGCAATTCCTCGAACCACCGGTATTCCATTCACCAGGGCAATGCCATCTGCCGGTACCGGCTGACCATCAATGGTGGTCACCCCGTTTGCTATAACAACTTCATGTCCGTTTACCAGGGCAATACCGTTCACCAGGGCAATCCCTCTTACTGCAGGAACTTTGTTTACCAGGGCGATGCCATTCAGTTCGGTCATATAGCCATCTTCGAAAGTGATCTCTTCCCCGTTCACCAGGGCTATACCACGTACGATCTCAGTCATATTTAAAAATGGCAAGCCATTCACCAGGGCAATTCCCCTGATCAGTGTGGCTCCGTTGGCTACCACCTCTCCAGCCACATAAACCGCAGTGTCAGTGCCATTTACTTCCACCTTCACTTCCACACCATTCACCAGGGCGATACCCCGAATCATTGTTACACCATTGACCAGCGCAATGCCTCTGATCATGGGTATTCCATTCACAAGGGCAATGCCCGGGACCAGTGCAATCTCATTGGTCAGGGCACCGGTATGTTCCAGCTCCACCCCGCTTAATATGAGCCCCGGATCACCAATTACTATCCCGGAATCTCCAACAATCTCATACATAAAATCAATCCCTTCAGCGGGCAGTTGTCCTCCGTAGACCATCTCCACATCCATGGGTGTAATCTTCAGAGACAATTTCTCAATAGTGAGGCTGGCGTTCACATATTCCAGGATATACTTTTCTGAAATAGCATAATCCACCTCTGTCTGTGGATTCTCCATATCCAGTTCCGGACTCAGGGCAGGTGCAATCAGGTATTCACCCGCATCTGAAGTATCGTTGGCCGGGACGGCAAAGGAGAGTCCGGATAAGCGGTCAGCTTCAGCCTGCAGAACGATACCGTTCAGCACTGCGTCTTCAAGTGCAAGGGAATCTCCATCAACTGTAATAACCATGATGCTGGCCGAATAATCGGGGAGTACCTCCCCATATTTCTTGGTAGCACTGTTGGCGATGATTACAACGGTTTGTTTTACAGGATCGGAAAAATAGATACCTTCCGAAAACCCACCATCCTCCTCACTTGTCGATATGATCGGGGTAAAGGCTTGTACTTCGGGGTTTCCAAGAAATCCAGAATGCTCCACACTGATGGTTTGATCATCCGTAACTACAACTCCTGAATCAAGTGGTTCGCCCCGGAAATAGATCTGCGTTTCATCCGTGAAAAAATCCCCAGTCACCGTAAACGTGAGCGGAGTAATCTCCTCACCCGGAGTTCCACTTCCAGCGGCAGGTAACAGATTCTCCACATAAGGAGACGGATTGGCAAAGGTCATCAGAGCTCTGTGGGCCTGGATAAACCCGGAACCGGATACCAGGTCCTCACCCGGTGTTTCCATATCCAGGGCAGAGCTTTTCAATATGGCCCTGATTGCATCCGGGCTCACCAGGCTGTCTAGATCGAATTTCGCTTTTGCCTCAATGATTAGCGCGGATACTGCAGCGGCATGGGGTGAGGCTGCCGAGGTTCCAAAGAAATTGGGGTACCCGTCATTCTCCTCCCAGTCGTCGATCCCTAAATTGACTGTTGTATTTACACCATTGGGCGCGGTAATATCTGGCTTGCTCCGTACGGTTCCATTAACCGGTGTGCCTCCCACTGAAGAGAAGGACATGATCACCGGCATGGTATATTCACCAGGACTATATACTTGGTTCTTATCATAACGAACAGCCCCTACAGAGATGGCTCCCATTGCATTGGGATGTCCGACGATGGTGGAATTTCCCTGTTCGTATTCAAGCATCTTGAAGAGTGAACCTCCACGGAACAGGATGTATTTAAAGTTGACCGGCACATCCGGGCCGCTGGCCCTTGCGATCACAATATTGGCTATAACAGTATCTCCGGCTACTGAGAACGGTACCACCTCGATGGGGAATCCCCCGATGTTCTCCCTGTTGAATCCCAGGAGGGAGAATCCGACATCGTCGGAAAGGAAAATATCCAGGTCGGTGGTGGTAGTGGTCATGTCAGGATCAGAACCATCGTCCCACTGAAGTACCATGGTATAGGTACCCTCCTCCAGCAAGATGCCCTGGAAAATATCGCCTCCGCTAAAATCATGTGCTTCCCCGGTGATGGTTGAAGGAGCGGCGGCGGGATTAAATATGCCTGTGTAGGAACTCTTTCCAAAATTCCCTGCCGAGGAGAAAAATGTAATGCCTTCACTTACCACCGAGTCTATGGTTTTGGAAATGACTCCATCCCGGAAGAACGGCTCAGTAATGTAGGACAGATCATCCACGATAACATCGCATCCCGAATCGGCAAGCTCCCTGATTCCATACGCCATATCCAGCTCCCCAAGGAAACCGGTTCGGAATGCCAGTTCGGCCCCCGGAGCAATGTCGTGCACAATCTGCAGCATGGCCCTCCCTTCGTCGGACAATGTTCCGTAAGTTGAGACAATATCCTTGAGTACATCTATTTCGGTTATATAACCATTGGGATTCCCTGCACCGGGCAGGTCCCCGTTCCCGACATTCTCCAGAGCCTTTAATTTCGTATTATAGCTGTTGGATAAAACACCAATCTTCACTCCGGACCCATCCACATCAAAGCCAAGACGAGCAAAATCGGAATGCATGGCAAAATCGCCCTGGCTGTTGGTCAGTCCAGTTTCCGGAGCGGTATAGTTGCTCACACCGGGATAGACCGGCCGTGCATAATAGAGATCGGTAAAATCATTGAGCAGGAGCAGATCAGCGATCTCCACCCACCCGGTGGCATGATTTAAACCAGGATCTGCAGTAACCAGGTCAAATCCCAGGCTACCCAGGTTGCTGATCATACCGGAATACTGACCGCTCAATGCAACCACCTCGATAAGCACCTTAGTGCCTTCAATCTGGAAAATATTATCGGTAACACCTGCAAAATTGGCAGGATCATAACTATACGCATTATACAGCGACGTTAGCTCAGCACCAATCTTTGTATTATACTCTTTTCCCCCCTCCGGCGGGGCATAACCGGGGATGATTGCGAGGCTTTCCTGACTGTCCCTGCAATGATTGGAATTGATATCGGCATCGGTTACTTTTGTGTCACCACTGGGTAGCTCGACAGTCCATTGCACCCTGTCACCCGCATCAAATTCCTGGCTAAAGGCTTTCTCCTTTACTCCCGGCTCGAATGTGTTGAGACCATACTTTTTAGCCTGTCCACGGTTGTAAGTAACTACACTGCCAGTCTCATCAATAACAATAGTCTTCTTGCTCTTATTCTCATACCCAAAATGGGCCAGGATTTTCCCTTCGCCGATATACTCGGTACAGGTTACCATAATGGTGAGATCCTCCTTATTGTTATTCCCGTTCTGTCCGAAGAGGTCGACAGGAGACAGAAAAGCAAGGGTAATAGTAAATATGCTAACGATCTGGTATATTTTGTAAATGTGTTTCATGGTCAATCGAATTAATATCGTTGTGTTACACGGTGGTTGGGGATTTCGGAAAAAACTGGTTGGAATCAGATGATGGATGAAAGTTGTGGTGATGAGGGAATCAATTGTCTTTCATCATTTCCTGGTTAGATAAAGCCTGCGAATCCATTGCTGGAGGCTTAGAAGAAGGAAAACCTTGTTTACACCTTTTCATCGTGTATGGTTGTGTTTTTTAAAAACCACATAAAATTACGACAATAACTTCCTAAGTAGTTGTTAATGAAATCATAAGTAATTGTTAATGAAATCATAAAAAAATGCCTATTATTTTACAAGTAACATTTGTGTTAGTTAAACAATTCGCATAACTTTACTGTTACTCACTTATTTGTTACTTTATGAAACAAAGTCCGTTCAAATTTGGAGAAATAGTCACCGGTCAGCATTTTACCAACCGGGAAACGGAAATTGAAAGTTTGCAGAAAAACTTTCTTTCATCGCAGAACACCATCATCATCTCTCCCCGTCGTTATGGCAAGAGTTCACTGGTAAAAGAGGCTTCAGAAAGATTCCTCAATATTGAAAAGGGGTACTATTTCTGTTTTCTCGATTGTATGTATGTTTACTCCGAGGAAGAGTTTTACAGCCGGTTTGCCACTGCCATACTGAAAGCCGCATGCAACAACCAGGAGGAGTTCATCCAGCTGGCTAAAAAAGCAATGAAAGGATCCAGGGTGACCAGTACGGTTACAGGAGAACCATTGCTTGAACTGGACCGCAACTATATAAAAGACAATATCTATGCCATCCTCAACCTGCCCCGGACCATTGTAGACAAGAAACAGAAAAAGGTCATCGTTTGTATTGATGAGTTTCAGAATATTTCCCGTTTCGATAAAAACCATCAACTTCAAAGCAGGCTTCGCTCTGCATGGCAACACCACGATCAGGTGGGCTATATACTCTACGGATCTAGAAATAGAATGACTGAAATATTTAACATGACCAATGGTCCGTTTTACAAGTTTGGCGAAACCTTATACCTGAATCGAATACGTACCAAACGGTTAAGAGAATATGTGGTGAATGCATTTCACTCTACCGGGAAAGAGATTTCAAAAGATATATGCAATGCCGTCATTGATACAGTTGAGAATCACCCCTACTATCTGCAACAATTTGCCAGTATAATCTGGTTCATCTCCGGCAAGAAAGTAACCAAGGCTGACTTCTCGGAAGCAAAGAAAGCATTGATCTCCTACAACCTCAATCTTTACATTGAATTGCTGGATAACCTCACCAACTACCAGATAGGCTTCCTAAAAGCTCTTTTGTCTAAAGAGGATCGTCTTTACTCTGCAGAGGTTATCAGTGCATACAAACTGGGGTCAACGGCCAATGTGAGAAGGATGTACAACGCTTTGACCAATAAGGGGATTATTGTTAAAGAGGTTGACAGGATGGCATTTGCCGATCCCGTTTTCAAACTCATTGCTGAAGAGAGGATTCTGTAACTCTTTACTTATGCTGGCGGACCGAATGTCTCCTTAGCCTGATGGTGAGCGCAATTCTGAATACACCCAGGATAATAAAGGCCCATGCAGACCAGATGGCTATGGTGAATCCGATGATCATGGGGTGCCAGAAGAACAGGATGGCCAGCAGAAGCAGCATCACTCCAAGGATAAGTTCCCATTTCCAGTAACCCTGTTTTTCCTTCCTGGCCTCAGCAGCACGCATGATCAGGGTAACACTGTTCACAATCAACCAGATACCCACAAACAGGGTGATGATTCTCAAAAGGATGGATGGATTCAGAATAAGGATGATCCCGATAACCAGGTCGATGATCCCACCTGTTGCCTGGAATCCCCATCCGGGGATACCCCTTCTGTTGCCAATAGTAAAAAGTATTTGTGAGGTCCCGCTTACCAGGATAATCACTCCAATTATCTTGGTAATTTGTTCATAGCTCTCCACAGGTGACCTTAAGATCCATATTCCGGTGAGTATGAAGATTACCCCAAATAGCATGGGAACCCACCAGTAGGTTGGGTTTCTTTTTTCAGTTGTATCCATATTCAAATATACTATAATTGTGAGGAAGGAATGGCCACAAACTGCTTCCTTCCGGTCATGGGTGCCACCGAACAGGAAACCAGGTAGAAGAGAGATAAAATAATCAGCTTTTTCATCAATTTTACTTTTTATAACAATTATAGGGGAAAACCTTTTGTGGAATCGGCCTTAATTGCAATAACTAACAAAGATCACGTAGAACCATGTTCCTTATTTCGCTTGCACATTTCTGATTATCTCCATGTATTCCGGGTGAGAGCGCAAACCTGAATAAGCTATCTTATCAAAATGCTGCAACATCAGCAGGTACTCCTCCCTCTCTTCATACCCTTTTCTCAGGTAGTCCAGCGCCTCCTCTTCCTGGCCCAATTCAGCCAGCAGGGCCCCTCTAAGGGTGAATGAGATAAACTCATCAGCTGCCCTGGCTTCCAGGGTATCCAACATGCTTTGAGCCATTTCCATATTACTCGTTTTACTGTATGCCAGCCCGAGCTGGGTAAGGGAAAACGGGGATGAGAGGTCTTCCGATTTCTCGATCTCAAAGATGGCTCTTTCATAATTTCCTTCCTGCTGGTAAAGAAATCCCAACCAGAGTCTTGCTCCCTTATCACGACTGTAAACTGTTCTTAAAAGTGAAATGGCTGAGTCTTGTTCCCCGGCAAAATAGAGATGGAGACCGGGCAAAACGCTTGTAAAAGGATAGAGCGGATCCAGGGCCATTGCCCTTTGATCCATCGCAACCGCTTCTGTAAACTTTCCCTGGTAACAGTAAATGTCAGCATAGGTCCTGTAATTCTTAGGATTATTCGGGTCCATCTCTATAGCCCGCAGCAGGTTTTTTTCAGCACGGTCAAAGTCATAATAGAAAAAGTAGTCACCAATGGCCATGATTTCATAGGCTTCACTTGCCAGGCTGTCCAGTTCCAGCACCTTCTCTGCCAGTTTTCGTGCCTCAGGGTAAGCCTCAACAGGCCTCAGGGTACCCATGAAGGCGAGATTCCCATAACAATATGCCAGATATGTATAGGCCATTACAAAACCTGAATCAATCTCAATGGCTTTTTTATAGTAATCGATGGCTTTATATATAGATTCCGTATAACCCTCCTTTAGCAAATGACGCCCGAGAAGAAAATATTCATAGGCATCCATGTTGTCGGTGGGTGCTTTTTCGATATGCTGGCTCTCCGCTGGGGTAATCACCGCATGTAGCTCGGAGGCCACTGTTTGTGCAACTTCACTCTGAACGGAGAAAATATCTGTCCAGTTCCTGTCATAGTATGCTGACCAGGCATGGTCTTCTTCCCCGGATACAATAAGCTGCACAATCAGCCTTGCATGGTCTCCATACTTCTGAAAACTTCCTTCTAATACATAACCCACACCCAGTTCCCCACAGATCTCTGTGGCTGTTTTTTCTGTATCCCGGTACTGCGCCACCGAAGTGCGCGCAATCACCCTAAGGTCTCCAATCTTTGAAAGGTCAAGCAGAATGGCATCCATCACCCCGTCGGCCAGGTACTGTTTTTCGGGATCATCACTCAGGGAT
>JAGLPR010000410.1 GCA_023137255.1 Bacteroidales bacterium
GGAAACGTGTAATGGATATGAACGACCGGTCTCTCCGGAAAATTGTAGTGGGACTTGGTGGTACAACCTCAGGTATTCCAAGGGAAACAGGTTTTGACATTACGGCTGCATCGGAGATCATGGCCATCCTCTGCCTGGCGGCTGACCTGCACGATCTTAAGATCAGGCTGGGAAATATCTTTATTGGTTATACATTCGGAAGGAAACCCATCTATGCGAGTGATCTCAATGCAGGTGGTGCCATGGCGGCATTGTTGAAAGATGCCATTAAACCAAACCTGGTCCAGACCATTGAAGGTAATCCGGCCATTATCCATGGTGGACCATTTGCCAACATTGCGCAGGGAACCAACTCAGTCATCGCCACCCGCATGGGAATGACATTCTCTGATTACACGGTAACTGAAGCTGGATTTGGATTTGACCTGGGTGCTGAAAAGTTTTTCGACATTAAGTGCCAGAGTGCAGGTCTATCCCCTAAAGCTGTTGTTTTGACAGCCACCATCAGGGCCTTGAAATACCATGGAGGAGCCGATTTAAAATCATTAACTATACCCGATGTTGATGCCCTCAGGAAAGGCTTGCCAAACCTGGAGAAACATCTGGAAAATATCAGGCAATTTAACGTTACACCTGTCATTGCCATCAACCGGTTCAGCTCTGATACGGACGAAGAGGTCAGGATTATTCAGGAGAAGGCCCAGGAGCTTGGTGTAAAATGCGCGGTAGCTGATCTTTGGGCCAAAGGTGGGGAAGGTGCCATTGATTTGGCAAACAAAGTGATTGAAGTCGTCGAAACCAATCCCCCTGTATTTGACCCCATGTATGACTGGAGCTGGTCCGTTAAAAAGAAAATAGAAACGCTGGCTACCAAAATATATGGTGCCGAACACGTAGACTATTCAGCACAGGCTAAAAAAGATCTGAAAAAGATTTCGGAGCTGGGACTTGACCAGATGCCCATATGCATTGCCAAAACCCAGAAGTCACTCTCGGACAATCCTGCACTGCTTGGCAGGCCTAAGGACTTTATCATCACCGTGCGGGAAATTGAAATTGCATCAGGTGCTGGTTTCCTGATCCCCATCACCGGAAATATCATGCGCATGCCAGGACTTCCGGCCCATCCTGCCTCCGAGAACATCAGCATCGACAACAACGGGAACATCACCGGATTGATGTAGCTTCACATGCGATACTAATGATACTAACATTTATATTATGCATACCATACTAAGAAGCAGAACAAATGAAGTGGTGATCGATACTGAAGGGCCCGTGGTGATCATCGGGGAAAGCATCAATCCCACAAGAAGGAAGAAACTGGTGGAAACGCTTTCACAGTACAATTTCGATTTTGCGATACAACTGGGGAAGAGTCAGGTAGATGCCGGAGCCGATGTCCTGGATGTGAATGTAGGCTACCCGGGAGTGGATGATGTGGCACTTTTGCCTGCAACTGTGAGGGCCATTCAACAGGAGGTGGATGTACCTCTCTGCCTCGACTCACCCAATCCGGCTGCCATTGAGGCAGCCCTGAAAGTGATCGAAGGGAAAGCCCTGATCAACTCGGTCAACGGAGAAGAAAAGTCCCTGGAAGCGGTCCTTCCCATTGCAAAAGAGTACGGAGCCGCAGTCATCGGCCTTGTCATGGATGATGAAGGGATCACCCAGGATCCGGAGAAGAGGTTGCAGATCGCAGAAAAGATTCTGAATCGTGCCATCCAGGCTGGAATTTCGAAAGAAGATGTGGTCATCGATCCGCTGGCCATGGCAGTAAGCGCCGATCCCAATGCATGCCTTGTCACCCTTGAAACCATCAGGCTTGTCCATGAAAAACTGGGTCTGAACATCACCCAGGGAGCCAGCAATATCTCCTTTGGGCTGCCCTGCAGGGAGTACCTGAACAATGCACACATGACACTTTCCATATGGAACGGTCTCACCTGTCCCATCGCCAATCCGGCCAAGATCACGTCAGTGGTCAGGGCTACGGATCTGGTCCGAGCCCGGGATGATTATGCCATGCGGTTTGTGGAACACTGTCAAAAACAAGACAATTAGGTAGTTAGATGTTAGTAATAAAAAAAAGCTGATGGCGTTGTTTACACCGGGCAGAAGATGGCAGCCCCCGTTTTTTCCATTTAAGAAAGAGCCCTTTGGGAAAAGGGTCCTTAGGAGAACCGAGCGATGGACCAAAGGTCCCCTGTTCGGATGCAGGATGTGCGGCAACTGTCTCCTGCAGGAGACAGCGTTTATCTGCCCCATGGAGTGTCCCAAGGGAATGCGCAACGGACCATGTGGCGGCTCAACTGCCGAAAAGTGCTATGTGGATGAGACCCGTCCTTGTATCTGGTACAAGATCTATGAGCGTGCTCATAAAATGGGACGGGAAGAGAAGTTGATGGAGGTGCTGCCCCTGTTGGACTGGGACAAGGTGGGTACCGAAACCTGGGGCGATGTGGTGCGGTCGGTGCGTAAATATGGAACAGGTAAATTTCTGAAGAGTCGCTTCAGCCGCAACACAGAACATAAATCAGAAGCATGGGAAGCGGTATTTAAACCGGTCAGACAACCCCAATGGTGGTGCGGCGATGCAGAGTACCATCCCCCGGCCTCCAAAGAACCCATTTCCAGCCTGGAAAAAGAATTGCGATCCGGAAAATTTGTAATCACTGCCGAAGTATCCCCGCCTCTCAGCACCGCCACTGGGAAGCTGAAAAGGGATATTGAGATGATAAAGGAGCTGGTCGCTGCCATCAATTTCACCGACAGCGCCTCGGCCAGTCCGCGCATGTCGAGCATGGCCTGCAGCAAAATAGCAGCTGACCTGGGTGCCGACCCGGTGTTGCAGGTTGCTGCCAGGGACAAAACACGAAGCGGGCTGCAGTCCGATATCATGGGGGCCAATGTGATGGGCGTGCACAATGTGCTTTGCATCTCCGGCGACAATGCCCGGATCGGCCCCACTCCTACCAGCAACACAAACATCCTGGATATGGATGCCATACAGATGCTCTGGATCCTTAGAAGAATGAGGGATGAAGGCATTTACCTGGATGGACGAAAAATGAAATCTCCGCCTAAACTTTTCCTGGGGGCTGCAGCCTCACCATTTGCCTCAGAACCAAAGTTCCAGGCCCTCCGGGAGCAGAAAAAGGTTCATGCCGGCGCTCAGTTTTTCCAGACCAACCTGATTTATGATCCTGAGGGTCTCGATAGATGGTTGGAGGAACTATACAAAAAGGATATCCTGGATAAGGTGTATGTCCTGGCGGGTGTTACCCCCATCCGAAGCCAACGCATGGCGCAGTACCTGCACCACACCATACCAGGGGTTACGGTTCCGGAAAAGATCCTGGAACGGTTTGATGAAGCCAGGGAGGATGATTATGAAGAGCTTGGTGTGGAGATTGCGCTGGAAATCATTGAAAAGATCAAAGGCAAACAGGGCATCCACGGACTTCACCTTATGTCGGTGGGTTGGGAAGCCATTGTACCACGCATCATCGAAGATGCAGGACTTACTTCACCCTGAAAATAGATCTATTCCCCAGACTCCGGCACCAGTTATGCATCGATATTGGCATACTTGGCATGCTTCTCGATGAACTCCCTCCGGGGGGGCACTTCATCACCCATCAACATGGAGAAGATCCGGTCGGCTTCAGCCGCGCTATCGATGGATATCTGCCTGAGGGTACGGTTCTCAGGATTCATGGTGGTATCCCACAACTGCTCTGCATTCATCTCTCCCAGACCCTTGTAACGCTGGATGTGGACGCCCGACTCTTTTCCGCCACCCACCTCCTCAATAAAGGCTTCACGTTCCTCCTCGCTCCAGCAGTAACGTTCGTTCTTACCCTTACGGATCAGATAAAGCGGCGGTGTGGCAATGTAGAGGTAACCGTTCTTGATCAGATCGTTCATATACCTGAAGAAAAAGGTCATGATCAGGGTAGAAATGTGAGATCCATCCACATCGGCATCGGTCATGATGATAATCTTATGGTATCTCAGGCCATCCAGGTTAAGTGCTTTGCTATCCTCTTCGGTCCCCATTTTGACTCCCAGTGCAGTAAAGATGTTCTTGATCTCTTCATTTTCGTAGATCTTATAGGCCATTGCCTTCTCCACGTTCAAAATCTTACCCCTCAGTGGCATAATGGCCTGGAAAGCCCTATCCCTGCCCTGCTTGGCAGTTCCACCAGCAGAATCACCCTCCACCAGGTAGATCTCGGTCAGTGCGGGATCTTTCTCGGAACAGTCGGCCAGTTTGCCAGGCAGACCAGCACCCGATAATACGTTTTTGCGTTGAACCAGTTCCCTTGCCTTCCTGGCAGCATGCCTGGCCTGGGCAGCAAGAATCACCTTGGATACTATTTGTTTGGCGTCCTTTGGATGCTCCTCCAGGTAGTGTGCCAGCGAACCACTGACAGCCTGGTCCACCACACCCATAATATCTGAGTTACCCAGCTTGGTCTTGGTCTGTCCCTCAAACTGTGGTTCAGCCACTTTTACGGAGATAATGGCAGTCAGTCCTTCACGGAAATCATCCCCGTTGATATCAAATTTCAGTTTGGCCAGCATGCCCGACTTATCGGCATAGTTCTTCAAGGTGCGGGTCAACCCCCTTCTGAAACCGGAAAGGTGCGTGCCCCCCTCAATAGTATTGATGTTGTTCACATAGGAATGAATGTTCTCTGAGAAAGAAGTATTGTACTGAAGCGCAATCTCCACAGGTACACCATTCTTCTCTGTATCGATGTGAATTGGATCTTCAATCAGCTGCTCCCTGGTGGCATCCAGAAAAGCCACAAACTCCTTCAGACCCTCTTCTGAGTAAAATTCATCGTGACGATAGCTACCGTTTCCATTTCCATTCTCCTCACCAGGGCCATTCCCATTCCCATTCTCCTCCTTTTCACGAAGGTCTTTGATGTTCAACCGTATTCCCTTGTTCAGGAAGGCAAGTTCCCTGAGCCTGGATGCAAGTATTTCATACTTATACTCAGTAACCGTGAAAATAGAATCGTCTGGCTTAAATGTTATAATGGTACCTGTTTTTTTGGTGGTTCCTACCTCTTCTACAGAGCCAGTTGGAATTCCCTTTTGATAGGTCTGTACATATACCTTGCCATCCCTGTGTACTTCAGCTTTCAGATCGGCCGAAAGCGCATTCACAACGGAGACACCAACACCATGCAATCCCCCGGATACTTTATAGGAGTCCTTATCGAATTTCCCTCCGGCATGAAGCACAGTCATCACCACCTCCAGCGCCGATCTTCCCTCTTTTTCATGAATATCAATGGGAATACCACGCCCATCATCCACAACGGTGACGGAATTGTCCTCGTTAATTGTTACATCAATCTGTTTACAATGCCCTGCCAGCGCCTCATCAATGGAGTTGTCCACCACCTCGTAAGCAAGGTGATGTAACCCTTTTTCACTCAAGTCGCCAATATACATGGCAGGTCTCTTTCGGACTGCCTCCAGCCCTTCCAGAACCTGTATACTATCCGCAGAATAATCTTTATTCATCTCTGCATCTTCTGCTGCACTTTTTATCTCGTCACTCATTATCTTTCTGCTTTATATTCAATTCATTTTTAACTCAAAAATCATGCAGAATGATGCCACAATTGCATCATTTTTCTACCTGATATTTGCCTGTGATTATGTTCCCCGCGAAAAACCGGAATCCAGTTCTCTTCCCTTCTGATTTTCTGTAAGGAGATACAATTTCTAAACTATTAATATTCAAAGAATTATATACCAATTATATCTTGATAATTGATTATGCCAAAAATAGCAAAAAAAATCGATTTTATCTCTTCTGAAAGCCCTGAAAACCAGTGAAGTTATCAACAGAAAATGTATTAGAAACAGGGCTTAGTTCTTGGTACCAAATTCGAGCTTGTGATTAACCTCCCTGATCACTCTGCCTGAGAGCTGTTTCTCGTTCCGATCCATGAATTCCCTGACCGCCCGGTGGTCCCTTTTTGAGAGTTCTCTCAAAGCCCAGGAAAGCGCTTTCTGAATCATGTCTTGGCGGTCATCCACTACCTGCTCACAGATGGCAATGGTCCGGGGTGTATCGCCGGTACCGCCCCTCGACTTCAGGTTCAATGCCACCGTGGAGACAACAGCCACCCGGCGATCCCAGAAATTGTCCGATTTAAGCAGCTTGTCTATGTGATGGTCCTTCACCACTCCCCTACCCCATAACACTCCAAAAATGCCCACTGTATAGTGGTCCACCGAAGCCCAGTTATCCAGGTTCTTGCCCAGCTCAGCCAGGTCAGAATACTCCAGCGCTTCCATCAGCTTTTTGTTCCTGCCAATCATCTCAAATGCCATGACCTGGCATTCAAATACCTCTTCTGCAACCAGGGTCTTACACAGGTCGATCCACGACTCTGTGGACCAGTGGGCATATTTCTCCCTGATCTCCTTAATCACTGCCTTTATATCAGGATTGGTGACCCCCATCACCTTCTGGGAGGTAGGGAAATAGGTCTTCGATTTCTCTGTTCGCTCCGGATTTCCCAGATCAGAAAAGGCGTCCAGTATCTCCTCTGCTACAATCTATACAATCACGATTTCAGCATTACAATTCTTCCTGGAAAAACCTCTCCAGCCCATCCACAAAACTACCCAGGCTGGGCATCCTCTCAGCAAGGTCATGAGTAAAATAATTAAAATCCAGCTTGCTGATCACAGCATTGAGCCTGTCACGCTTTTTTGTATAATCATGACCTGCCAGCTGGTACACACGCTTCATATCTTCTGAAGGATGCTCACGATCTTCCATGTTTTCGGTCTGCGGATTGAATCCAAGGTGTTTATTGACAAACCCTGGAGTAAGTTTTCTGGAGACCTTTTTCAGATGCCGAAATTCGCCCAGGAACCACGCCTCTGTCTCCATGATGGCCAGGTAGATATGTGTGGCAGCCTTTTTCTGAGGCAGTTTATAGTTCAGTCCTTTCAGCAGCTTGGGTACCTCCTCCCTGGTAAAATTGGGGTATGCATCCCTCAGGCCCATGACCATTGAGTACCCGTTGGAAATCAGTTTGTCCCTGCGTGCCAGCATGTAACTCTTCACATTGGTCTCGCCACCGCAATCGTAAACCAGTACAAAGTAATCGGTCCGCTTATCCATATGGGCAGCACGCATCACGGTGAAAGACATCCTCACATTGTGTCCCCCTGTGATCTTCACCGTCTGGATGGCAATCCGGTTGCGATCCAGCACTGCCTGCAACATCTGTCTAACCAATATCTGCTCGGTCAGTCCCTCCACAAAAATGGCCAGCTTCCTCATTCTCCCTGTTCCTCTTCCTTCTCCTCGTCACTGAAGCCTGACCTGAAAAACTCACTGGCATAAAAATCAAAATTATTGAGGCCGGTAAATTTAAACTCCTCGAAAATTTCCTTTGAATTTTCATAATTATACAGGCTGATTTTATGGCCCTCCCGCATAATCACCGCCCAGTTTTCTATATCCACGGCATTCATGATAAACGAATCATTGGTGGACATAATCAACTGTATCCCCGACGATTTGGCCTTTGCTATCAGAACCTGCACCAGCTGTTTTGCCCTGGTGAAATCCAGTCCCTCCCCAATATCGTCGATAATCACAAATCCTTTGTGTCCGCACAGGATGTAGTAGTTGACCTGAACCAGTACCGAGAAGGCCCTGAACATCCCCTGGGACA